>DATCXG010000009.1:0-4776 GCA_036565945.1 Gemmatimonadaceae bacterium | reverse complement strand
GAGCGGCAGCTGTGGCGCTAGCTGGTCGATGGTCCGAGCGACCGTGTGCAAGGGCTCTCTCCCGTGTAGCGGTGCCTTCACCACGACTGCGCCCTCTTGCCGAGTTGGCTGGAAGGCGGACGAGGCGCCGTGAAGGGCAAGCCACATGCCCGGCTCGGCATCACATTCTTTGCTGCCTGACGGGCACAACTCCGCCACCCGTGGCGCACGCCCGGTACGCGCCGAGTGCCGGGTCTACTCCGCGGAAGCGCAGCTCTATCGCCAGCACGATTCAACCATCTGCGCGGTCGGGTCGATCGGGGTCCCCACTTTCGCGGAGATGACGGTTGGCTGGGTCCCCGCTTTCGCGTGGCCGACAGCATCGGGTCGCACAGGCGTCCGGCCGCCTCGCACCACGCCCGCCGTGTCGGGCCTCTTGCGCTCCGGGCCGGTGTGCCGGAAGATCTCGAGGGCGTCGGCACCTCGAGACGTGCCGCGCCCCCGGGCGCGGACGGTGCGCAGAGCGTGCCCGGCTCAGGCCGTCTTCCGAGAGCACCACACGTGGAACACATCGATCTTGGCGCGATCGACTACGCGATACTGATCGTCTACTTCGCGTTCGTGCTCGGCATCGGATGGGTGCTCCGGCGCTTCATCACCAGCAGCAACGATTTCTTCCTCTCGGGCCGTTCGATCCCAACCTGGATCGCCGGCCTCGCTTTCATCTCGGCGAACCTCGGCGCCCAGGAAGTGATCGGGATGGGCGCCTCCGGCGCGAAGTACGGGATCATGACGAGCCACTTCTACTGGCTCGGCGCGATCCCCGCGATGGTCTTCGTCGGCATCTTCATGATGCCCTTCTATTACGGCTCGCGCGCGCGCTCCGTGCCGGAGTACCTCAAGCTCCGCTTCGACGAGAAGACCCGCGGCTTCAACGCCATCACCTTCGCCGTGATGACGATCTTCTCCTCCGGTATCTCGATGTACGCGCTGGCCAAGCTCCTCGAGCTCATCCTCGGCTGGAGCTTCCACGCCAGCGTACTGGTCTCGGCCGCGATCGTCCTCGTCTACATCTCCCTCGGTGGGCTCACCTCGGCCATCTACAACGAGGTGCTGCAGTTTTTTCTCATCGTCCTCGGCTTCCTCCCGCTCGTGCTCCTCGGATTGAAGGACGTGGGCGGGTGGAGCGGCCTCACCGCCAAGCTGCACGTGGTCTCCACGAGCGCTGGTTACGCTCCAGGCGCGTACTCCGACTCGTGGAGTCACCTGGGGTCGGCGAGCGCCAACCCGATGGGCGTCGACTGGTTCAGCATGGCCATGGGTCTGGGATTCGTACTCTCCTTCGGCTACTGGTGCACCGACTTCCTCGTGGTGCAACGCGCGATGGCCGCCGAGTCAATGTCGGCCGCGCGGCGTACGCCACTGTTCGCGGCCTTCCCCAAGATGCTCTTCCCCGCCCTCGTGATCCTGCCCGGGATGATCGCCATCGCGCTGCACGTCACCCGGGGTGGATTCCTCCCACTCGGGGCCGACGGGACGCCCAACTACAACCTCGCGGTGCCGGTGATGCTCGCGCACTATCTGCCATCCGGCCTGCTGGGTTTGGGGCTCACGGCGCTCATGGCGTCATTCATGTCTGGCATGGCGGGGAACGTCACTGCCTTCAACACCGTCTGGACATACGACATCTACCAGTCGTACCTCCAGCCCGGGCGATCGGACCGCCATTACCTCTGGATGGGTCACGCGGCCACCGTCTTTGGCATCGTCCTGAGCGTGATCGCCGCGTACGCGACGACGCGCTTCAACAACATCATGGACATGCTCCAGCTGGTGTTCGCGTTCGTCAACGCTCCGCTCTTCGCCACGTTCCTGCTCGGGATGTTCTGGCGCCGGACCACCGGCCATGGAGCGTTCTTCGGTCTGGTGATCGGAACGCTGGTCGCGGCGATGCATCATGGGTTGGTACTGCCGCAGGGTGCGGTAGTCGGGATCAAGGGCGGGTACCTGGGAACGGTGCTGCACACCTATCCGAGCGAGATGGCGCAGAACTTCTGGACCGCCATCTTCGCATGGACCTCCTGCTTCGTGGCGACCATCGTGATCTCTCTTCTCACCCGGCGCGAGAAGAGCGACGACGACCTGCGAGGGCTCGTCTGGGCGCTCACGCCGCGCATATCCGACCCGACCCTCCCGCTATGGAAGCGTCCGGCCACACTCGGTATCATCGTGCTGGGATGCACGCTCATCCTGAACCTGATCTTCTGGTGACCGCTCGATGAAAATGGACCTGCGATTTCCCATCGGGCTGATGTTCACCGCCTTCGGCGTGATGCTCACCCTGTTCGGACTCGTCTCCGACCGCTCCATCTACCAGCGATCGTTCGGGATCAACGTGAATTTCTGGTGGGGGCTGGTACTGCTCGCCTTCGGGCTCGTAATGCTCGGCTTCGGGATCCGCGCCGAGCGACGGAAGCGCCTACGCTCGGCGCATACACGTCCGGCGTGACGGCGAAGCGACCATCGGTGGCGCGTTCGGTGTGCTCGTTGCCGGCGGTCACAGGCTGCACAGTGAACGACTTGCCGAAGCGGCGCCCGAAGCCCGGAGCCGTGGTGTCGCCGAGCGCGTCTGGCCAGTTGGAATCGTAAGCTGGATCGGACTGAAGAGCATGTAGATCCCCCGCTCGCGCGGTCGGCGGAACAGGAGGAAGGGAACGAACAGGAGGAACGGCGGGGTCTGCGCAATGGCTCTGTGGCATCGCCACCGCAGGAACGCAAGGCCGAGGCCGATACGGATGTAGCGGCGCCACCGGCACCGGATGTGGATACGCTCGCTCCGTCGTAGCTCCACGCCATCGCTCATTCATATTGACTTGGGCGCCGCATGACATACATTGGCGCGCACTCCGAAGCGGCCGGGTCGCACATCCCCGCCCACTCCGGCGACCCCCCATGTCGGCAAGTAGCTCTTCCACGTTCCCGGCGTACCGACGCCAGGGGGCCACATGGGTCATCTGTCGCAGTTGCGATTTCTCGTCGTAGCGTCCCTCGCGATCGCCGCCGGCGTAGCGCGGAGCTGGCCGCCCACTCCCCCGCCAGCGACGGCCGGAAGCGAGTCGGGCGAGCTGGCGGCGCCACCCACCCTGCAGAACGCGTCGCGCTCGCCGCACGTCGTGGAGGTATCGCTCACCGCGGCGCCCGCGCGACTCGCTCTCGTGCCAGGCACGACCACGCCCGTTCTCGCCTACAACGGGCACGTCCCCGGGCCGACGCTCGATGTGCACGAGGGTGACAGCGTCATCGTCCACTTCGACAACCAGCTCACGGAGCCGACCACGATTCACTGGCACGGGCTCCACATCCCCGCGAGTCAGGACGGTAGCCCGCTCCAGCCGGTGATGCCGGGCGAGCGACGCGACTATGTGTTCCGCATCGCACCGGGTACCGCGGGAACGTACTGGTATCACCCGCATCCGGATCGTCGCACCGGCTACCAGGTGGCGATGGGCCTCTTCGGCGCCCTCGTCGTGCGCCCCGCGCTCGATCCCATCCCTGCGCCGATCCAGGAAAAGCTTCTCATCCTCTCGGACAATCGCTTCCGTCCCGACGGCTCGGTCGACTTCGCCGACTCCGGTTCCATCGAGTCGATGGTGGACGCCGAGAACGGACGCGAGGGGAATGTTCTCTTCGTCAACGGCCAGCGTACGCCATCGCTCTCCATCCGCGCGGGCGAGGTACAGCGCTGGCGAATCATCAACGCATCGGCAGCGCGCGTCTACCGGCTCTCCGTGGATGGAGCCACGCTCTTCCGCGTCGGGAGCGACGGAGGGCTGTTCGAACATCCCGAGAAGGTGCGGGAGGTCGTGCTCGCCAACTCCGACCGCGTCGAGCTCCTCGTGCGCGGCGACGCCCCTCCGGGGACCAGCACCACGCTGCAGGCGCTCCCCTATGATCGCTACGACCCGCACACGCGTCCTGCCGATTGGAACAGAGCGCTCGATCTGCTCTCGGTCCGCTACTCGGACGCGGCGCCACTGCCGCCTGTCGCGATTCCATCCACGCTCCGCCCCGTCGCCTGGCTCGACACCACTGACGTGGCCGAGCACCGCGTGGTCGTGTTCACGCAGGGAATGATCAACCACAAGCAGATGGACATGCACCGCGTCGACCTTACCGGGCGCATCGGCACCACGGAGATCTGGGAAATAGAGAACCTCGTGGGAATGGACCACCCGTTCCACCTGCACGGCTTCCGCTTTCAGGTGCTCGATCGAAATGGAGTGCCGGAGCTCGTTCCCCGGTGGGAGGACACGATCGATGTACCCCCGCACGAATCCGCGCGAATCGTGGTGCGCTTCGATGACTTTGCCGGGAAATGGATGTTCCACTGCCACATCATGGACCATGAAGACATGGGGATGATGGGCGTGCTGCTACTCGAGTGAGAGGAGGTTCGCGTGTCTAGCAGATTGGGAAGTGCCTCTGCGATCACCTTGGCGCTGGCCGCGGTGATTTCGGTGGTCGTGCTTGCCAGGCCGGGCGCACGACAGGTTGGAAGCGCTGCGAGCACTCCGACGGCTGGCAGCTTGTCGAAGTCGGCGATCACGAAAGGGGTAGTACAGCGCGGCCGCTACCTCGCCATCTCACATGATTGCGGCGGATGCCACGGAGGAGCCGATCCCTCTTCGAATGGCTGGCTCGCAGGAATGGCCGGGCCAGAGGACGAATTCCGGGTAGGCCCCTGTCGCCTCACACCTGACGCGATGCCCTGTTTCCACACGCGCCCGCGCAATCTCA
>DATCXG010000001.1:0-3731 GCA_036565945.1 Gemmatimonadaceae bacterium | reverse complement strand
AAGCGGCAGGCGCGGTGGTGCGTGGCGAGGCGGCGTGGCGCGAAGCGCGGTGGCGGTTCCTGCGTCGAGTGTCCAGCGAGATGGACGCCGTGGTGGTCACCGCTCATACTCGCGATGATCAGGTGGAGACGGTCTTCATGCGTGCTCTCCGGGACTCGGGTGCGCGCGGATTGGCCTCTCTGTACGCGCGTAACGATGTGGTGCGAGCGCTGTTGGAAGTTCCGCGCGCCGACATTGCCGCCTACGCCGAGGAACGCAGCATCGAGTGGGTGGAGGATCCGTCGAATCAGTCGCGTGGCTATCTGCGCAATCGCGTGCGCCTCGACCTGCTGCCGGCGCTGGAGCGCGCTCGCCCTGGTCTCTCCGCGGAGTTGCTGGCGCTCTCGCGGCGCGCTGCTCGATTGCGCGGCGATGTGGAATCTCTGGTAGATGCGAAAGTGCGTTCGCACGTGGCAGATGGGGTGATCACGGTTGCTCGCGCCGATCTGCTGGACTATGATGCGACAGGGCTGGCGGTACTCTGGCCTGCATTAGCAGCTCGCCTTGGGGTGGTGCTCGATCGTCGTGGAACCGAGCGTATCGCGGAGTTTACTATAAAGGGTAGGCCGGGCGGGCGAATCCAGCTCTCTGGAGGTTACGAGGCGTTACTGCACCACCACGCGGTCCTGGTGCGCCGCGCGAGGCTGGGCGCGACTACAGCCGTGGTATCTTCGCTGGAGGGCACGCTTTCGCTGAATGGCTGGCGTTTCAGACAGCTAGATGAGTCGGAGACCGCCGCGTGTGCCATGTGCGGGCCATGGTCGGCGGCGCTGCCCGCGGATCTGGCTCTGAGCGTTCGTCCCTGGCGTCCTGGTGATCGGATGACGCCGTTCGGTGCCGCGGCTCCCAGGCGGGTGAAGGGGTTGTTGCGCGATGCGGGGGTCGACGCCGGCAGGCGGTCCGGGTGGCCGGTGGTGCTGGCGGGTGAAGAGATAGTCTGGATTCCGGGAGTGCGCCGCGGCGCTGCGGCAACCGTCCGGTCCGGCCGACCGATGGTTGTATACGAGTGTGAACGCGACGACAATTGACCCGCGTCTCGCTGGCCGTTCCGTGAAGCGGATCGCGTTCGACCAGGAGCAGATCGCGCGACGTGTGCGGGAGCTCGGGTGCGAGATCACCGCGGCTTATCCGGAAGGAGAGCTCCTCGTACTAGGCCTCCTCAAGGGAAGCTTTATCTTTCTGGGCGATCTCGTGCGCCAGATCCGGCGCCCGATTCAGGTGGATTTCATGGTCGCAGCCAGCTATGGCGCCTCGACGGTATCGAGTGGCGAGGTCCGTCTGGTGTACGAGCCGGAAACCAAACTGGAGGGTAAACACATTCTACTGGTAGAGGACGTCGTCGATTCGGGGCGAACCCTCGATAGTATGGTGCAGATCCTGTTCGTCGGGCGGCCATTGTCGCTCGAAATTTGCGCACTGTTGCATAAGCAAGAGGCCGAGTACTTACGGTACCCCGTTCGCTGGGTCGGGTTCGATGCACCGAAGGAGTTCCTGGTAGGCTACGGGTTGGACCACGCCGAGAATTTCCGACATTTGCCCTATATCGCGAGTTTGCAGTAATGGCCGATAGAAAACCGCCGAAACGGGATCTCAACTGGGGCCGTCTCTCGAAGACGCTCTCGTTCTGGCTGCTCATAATCCTCATCCCGATCGCCTTCCTCCGACTTTCCGGCGGTAGCGGTAGCGCGCCCACTGAGATCGATTACACGCAGTACAGCCAGCAGTTGGATCAGGGGAACGTCTCCAAGGTGAGCATCCAGGACGGGAAGGTCATCACCGGGGAGCTCAAGTCGAAGATCCGCGTCGAGGACCACGACGTCTCCAAGTTCACTGTCCGTCTGCCGGTGGCGAACGACTCCAAGGAAGTGGAGCGGCTGCGGGAGCACAGCGTGGTCATCCAGGCAGAGGACGCCAAACCATCGTTTGGCGGCTATCTGCTGATCTGGCTGCCGTACATCCTCATCTTCGGTTTCTGGATCTTCCTCTTCCGTCAGATGCAGGCGGGCGGAGCCAAGGCGTTCAGCTTTGGCAAGAGTAAGGCGAAGCTGCTGACTGGTGATACGCCCAAGGTCACGTTCGCCGATGTGGCGGGCGCGGACGAAGCCAAGGAGGAGCTGGAGGAGATCATCGAGTTTCTCCGGGACCCACAGCGCTACACCAAGCTGGGCGGGCGTCTCCCCAAGGGCGTGCTGCTGATCGGGCCGCCGGGCACAGGGAAGACTCTCCTGGCGCGCGCGGTGGCGGGCGAGGCGGGCCGCCCGTTCTTCTCGATGTCGGGCTCCGACTTCGTGGAGATGTTCGTGGGAGTCGGCGCGAGCCGCGTCCGCGACCTGTTCGAGCAGGGCAAGGCACATGCGCCCTGCATCATCTTCATCGACGAGATCGATGCCGTTGGACGCCATCGCGGTGCGGGTCTGGGAGGCGGCCACGACGAGCGCGAGCAGACCCTGAACCAGCTTCTCGTGGAGATGGACGGCTTCGAGTCGAACGATGGAGTGATCCTGATCGCTGCCACGAACCGGCCCGATGTGCTGGATCCGGCGCTGCTCCGGCCCGGCCGTTTCGACCGTCAGGTAATGGTAGACCTCCCCGACCTGCGCGGCCGCGAGGAGATCCTGCGCGTACACCTGCGCAAGGTCCCGGTGAGCGAGGATGTAGATGTGAGTGTGATCGCTCGCGGGACTCCCGGTATGTCTGGCGCTGATCTCGCCAATCTGGTGAACGAGTCGGCGCTCCTCGCTGCGCGGCGCTCGCACGATCGGGTCTTCCTTACCGACCTCGAGGAGGCGAAGGACAAGGTCATGCTGGGGGCCGAGCGCAAGTCGATGGTGATGAAGGATGACGAGAAGAAGAACACCGCTTACCACGAAGCGGGACACGCGGTGTGCGCCATCAAGACTCCGGGCTGCGATCCGCTCCACAAGGTGACCATCGTTCCGCGCGGCCGCGCGCTGGGCCTGGCCTTCACGCTTCCGGTGGAGGACCGGTATTCCATCACGCGCCTGCAGCTGGAGGCGATCCTCGTGATGACCTACGGGGGACGCGTCTCGGAGGAGCTCGTCTTCGGGTACGACAAGGTGACCACCGGGGCGGCCAACGACATCCAGAAGGCCACGGCGCTCGCCCGGAGGTACGTCTCGCAGTGGGGCCTCTCCGACGCAGTTGGCCCGATGCTGGTGGGCGAGAACGAGCAGGAAGTCTTCCTGGGCCGTGAGCTCTCCCACAGGCGGTCGGTATCCGAGAAGACGGCGCAGCTGGTGGATGCCGAGGTGGCCCGCTTGCTCACTCACTCGTACGAGCGGGCCAAGCAGACGCTGGTCGACAACATCGACCTGCTCCACGCGATCGCGGGTGCGCTGCTCGAGCGCGAGACGCTGACCTCGGACGACATCGCGATCCTGGTGCAGGGCGGTACACTCCCGCCTCGCAAGATGCCGGCTCCCATGCCCGTCACACCGCTGATCCCCACTCCCGTGCCGCAGCCCAAGCCCGCCAAGCCGCCGCTGCTGGGCGGCCCCGAGGTGGCGCCAGCGTAACTACTGGGGGCAGGGTGCAGGGTTCAGGGTTCAGGGAACGGCTCGTTAAGGGGAGATCCATCCCCCGAGGCAGTTCCTGAACCCTGATCCCTGCTTCCTGATCCCTTGCAGTACCTGCCCCCTGAACCCTGCACCCTGAACCCCGTCCCTCAACCC
>DATCXG010000615.1:0-2746 GCA_036565945.1 Gemmatimonadaceae bacterium | reverse complement strand
CTCCGCAAGCGCGAGAGTCTTACCGTCGCGCGGATAGTCCACGAACGCTATTCCGGCCGCGCGCGCGGCGACCAGCGCCCGCGCGCCGTCGCTCAGCGCCGAGGCAGATCGCGAGTTGAGCGACGCAGCCTCCGCCGCCACCGAGTCCGCCATGGCCTGGAAGTAGACCTCGGCCTCCGCCGCACGCCCCGACTCGAGCATCACCTGCCCCGCCATGAGCCGTGCTTCATCGCGCTCAGGCAGAAGTGGGTATCGCGCCGCAAAATTCGCGAAGGCCACGCGCGCGGCGTCGAGCCTCCCCGCGCGGTACAGTGCCCAGCCCTCGGTGAACAGCGCCTGTGCTCCCAGGCCTGTCTCAGCGCCTACCCCGTGCGCGCTCGCGACAGCCGCATCGTACTGGCCGCTCTCGTACGACAGCTCTGCCGCGATGAGCCTCACATGATCGCCGAAAGCTCCGGTAGCCACCTGCCCCAGAGGACGCAGTGCCCCGAGCGCTTCGAGGGCGCGCGTGGTGTCGCCCTGCATCAGAGCCAGCGCGTCCATCAACTGCGCGTACGGAGCGTAGACGCCACCCTCCGCCCGCACAGTGGCGAATGCCGTCCTCGCAGCTGCGAAGTCGCCCGTCTGGTAGGCCGCGAGCCCCGAGAGCAGTCTGGCCAACGGTGGTTCCGTGCGAGCACCCCCACCGGCCCGGCCGGACCGCGCGAGCTCCAGCACGCTGGTGTGATCGCCGCGGCGGTAGGCATCCAGCATGAGCTGCGAATTGATTATCCCCGCATACCGCCCGCCACCGGGCGTAGCCGCCAGTGCCGCCGCG
This sequence comes from Gemmatimonadaceae bacterium, assembly GCA_036565945.1. Lineage (GTDB taxonomy): Bacteria > Gemmatimonadota > Gemmatimonadetes > Gemmatimonadales > Gemmatimonadaceae > JADGGM01. Next base: position 1,929 of record DATCXG010000615.1, on the reverse strand, counting down.
ACTTTACGGAACTGGTCAGCCATGTCCAGCTGGTGATAGCTCTCTGCCAGCAGGAAGAGCAGGTCAGCGCGCGACCGGAGTCGTGTGCCTATGCCAGGAAAGGCAGCGCTCGCACGTGTTCCACCCGCGATCGCCACCGTATCCGAAAGCGCCGATGCCGCGGGCGATGTACGCAGCCACTCGAGTCGATTGAGCGCCGTCAGCGGGCGATCGGAGGCCAGATCGAAGAGGGCCAATCGCAGCTCCGCATCCACCCCACGCGCCTGGTTGGTATCGGGCACAGCCGACGGCACGCGCTCGCCCGGCACACTATCGCCCTGGAGTGGTGCGCTGGCAACGTCCGACTGTTGCGCCGGTAACGGCGAGTACGCCACCACCGCCAGGAGCGCGAGAGTACGCGCTACTCCACTGCCGCTGCGCATGTTCAGAATGGAGAAGTGCCCTGGCTGGTCCACGTGCTCGGCACCAACTGGCCATCACGCACCGAGAACTGCACGTACGTGACCACCCCTTCCGGCACGGCTACTTTTGTTCTCCGCACCATCTGCTGACCGCCGATGGAGGCCGACACCGACACCAGATGTGAAGTCGGCAGGACTTCGCCGCGGTAGAGCTCATCCACGGCGCCGTGCTCCAGCGCATCGATCGCGATCGCCGAATAGCCACGGGCAGCGGAGGCGGACCTGTCGATCGTCACCTGCACATCGGCGAGCCCGCCAGCAGGAACCGATTCGGCGCTGAGAAGCACCACCAGCACCGCGCCCGACTGCCGGCGTACCGCCTCGCCGAGCGCCTGCATTCTGTCTCGTTGCTCCAGCATGTGAACCTGCGCACCGGCCAGCATGCTATCGAGCTGCAGCAGCGCGCTCTGCTCCGGAGACAGGAGAAGGATGCGCGCCCGACGCTCCATAGACTCGGCGTACGCGTTGTCCACGCGAGCCTCGATATTCACGCGCTCACTGCGCAGCTCGCTCAGCTGAGCCTGGGTCGCGCGGAGTTGGTCTACCAGCTCAGCCCGCTTGGTCTCGTACGCCCGCTGATTCTGCCACATGGAAGTGGAGTCAGAGACCCGAGCGGAGGAATCCTGCTGCGCATCGAGCGTCCCTCCCCCCAGAGCCAGCACGGGGAGCAACGCAAGGGCTACCCACGAGCTACGCGTGATTCGCATGATCGTTAACCCAGAGACGAACGACGTGATACTCACTCTTCGGGCGACCGCGGATCGCCGGGCGGTGTGTTCTGTTCGAGCCGGCGAAGACGTTCTTCGATCCGACGCAGCGCCTCGCGCTCGGCGCGCAGTTCCGTTTCGGCCTGCGCTCGCCGCTGCTCCAGGTCGAGCACATTCTGAGCCCGATACCGCTCGATCTCCAGCTCCAGTAGGGCGATACGCCCCTGACGGGCCCCCAGCTCAGCCAGCAGCGACTGCCTCTCCCTCTCGAGCTCAGCAACGCGGTCCTGCAGCACATTCCCGCGCAACAGTGCCATCGCGTTGCTCTGCCACCCTAGCGAGAACGCAAACTTGTTGTAGTTGTACGGCATCGGAGAGACGTCCGGCGCGCTTCCCGAGCCCACCTCGGTCCAGTACATCCCCGCCTGCAGCCCGCGATAGCCGAACACCATGCCGAGGTTGTAATCCCAGGCATTGTTCTCGGCGAGAAACGATAGCACGGTGCGCGGTGATGGGAAGACATCCATCTTCACACCGCCGAACAGTCCACCAGTGGAGTGCTTTGCGTAAGCGTCGCCGAGTCCACCGTCATCCTCGAACAAGCCGTTCCCGTAGCCGAGTGACAGGCTCAGTCCGATGTTGGGCATAGACTCGCCCAGATCGGAGAGGATGAACGACTTGGTAGCGACTCCGTACACCGTCTCGCCGGTAGAGAAATTCTGGTGTAGCGAATCGGCGAGGTGCTGCCGGCTGGGATGACT
>DATCXG010000587.1:0-6927 GCA_036565945.1 Gemmatimonadaceae bacterium | reverse complement strand
CAGGGTGACCGCCAGTTCGCCGCCACGCGCGAGGTGGCGGAGAAAGTTCTCGTCCACCGGCACGCCACCCACCATGATGAAGTGCCGGTCGCCGAGCCGCAGCGAATCCACATGCGCGAGCACGAGCATCGACCCTTCTGGCGTCCGCGCGCGCACCAGCGCGGAACCGCCGGCCGACGCAGCCAGGAGTACTGGCAGGTCGGGTTCGAGGCGGTCGTACTCGTTGCGGAAGTGTCCCGAGCTGACGATCCGGCCATCCTCGTCCTGGATCTGCAGCATCGAGAGACCTGTGGTACGCATCGCGTGCTCCGCGTAGTCCAGGACATAGCCGCGCTCGGGCGCAGATCCGCGCACAGTGCCCAGGCGGAATCTGTTGTCGCTCGATATCGCATCGCGGAGCGATGCCAGCCGATCGGCGATTGATACGCTCTGTATCGCGATGTCTTCGCGCGCGATCTCTGCCAGCGCCGCAACGCGGCGCTGGTACTGCACGGTGAGGCGGTCGGTCATCTCGCGCCTGACGCCGAGTGCCATGACCACCAGTGGCACCAGCGCCACCGCGCCGAGCGATGTCAGGAGGCGGCCGCGGAAGCTCATGGTGTCGGCTCCGCTTTCGCGGTGGCTGGCGCCGTGATGAGCAGCGTGCCATCCCACGCCACCGCGATGGTCGCGACGCCTTTTCGGGCCACGAGGGCTAGACGCGTGTCCACCAATGGGACGATGACTCTTGCGTAGTGTGGTGTGCTTGCGTGGTCTGGTGCGCCTGGAGGACCTGTCGCGCGTGCAGTATCGCTCAGACTTGCAGTATCGGTCGCCCTTGCAGGATCTACCGCACTCACGGGATCTGTCGACCTTGCAGGATCTACCACGCTCGCTGGCCCCGTCGCGTCTGCGAGCCACGGAGCCTCCGCCAGCAGCACTCGCATGGCCAGCGAGGGCGATGACACACGATGGGGCAGGGCCACGATGTACGCGGACGCCTCGCCCGATTTCAGCGCCCGCACGAAGTCGGGAGCGGGCAGCCCGGCAGCACTCCACTCCCGACCGGCCGCGACCATCTCCGGCGCGACGCTGGCGAGGGTGGGCGTGGCTGCGGAGTCGGCGGCTGGGACAGGTGCCGAGGATGAGGCGATCGGTGTCGGGGCAGCAAGAGCTACGAGGCGCTCCGCGAGATCGCGCGCCGCGCGGTCGTCGCGCTGATAGACGATGCGCTCGTGGGTGCCGGTACCGATGCGCCCCCGTCTGCGCCCACGATCCACTCCGTCATGGCGCCTGTACGCGATGGCAGGTTGGGCGGTGGCCGTGGACGAGCTCCACCAGAATGGAGGCTCGGCGCCTCGCGCGTCGGCGTGGACCGCGGTGGCGAGGGCACGCCTGAAGGCAAGTCCATCGTGGACCGGGTCGCCGGAGCCGGATGGCATCGGGTCGGCACGCTCCGGGAGAAGGAGTACGTACGTGCGACTGAAGGGAAGAGCAGTCACCGTGCGAGCCGGCTGCGTGGCCGCGTACTGAGCTACGGACGGTGATTCGGTAAGCAGCAGGTCTACTCCATCGTCGAGCAGGTCACGCGCGTCGCTGGCGGCTGTGACCCGAAAGACAATCCGCGGCATGGCGCCGCTGGAAGACACCAGCGTGATTCGGGAGGGGCCAGAGGGTGTGGTCGCGGCCGCGTCGACTGTGGCGTGGTAGGTCGTGGTGCCATCTGGCCCGGGCGTGCCGTGGCCACGACGAGCAACCGCGAGCTCGTTAGCCGCGAAGAAGAGTGGCGAGGGCTCCGAATCAGGAAGAGTCACTACTAGTGTTCCGTCGTCGCGCGCCCTCGCTCCGCCGGCCACGGCGGCGATAATCTCGCCGGCGGCTGTGCCGCGGCGGGCGGAGGCGCTGGCTCTCCAGCTCTCGATAACGTCCGAGGCGGTCACCGGATTGCCGCTCTGAAAGCTGGCGCCATCGCGCAGAACGAAGGTCCATTGCCTGCCCGATGCGTCGGAGCTCCACGATCTCGCCAGCCCCGCAACCACCTGACCCGCACAGTCAACGCGGACCAGGCCCTCGTAAAGCTGTGCGAAGAGCAGTCGCTCGCTGTCGTTCCGCGGCCATGGCGCGTGGGAGAGATCAACCGGGTCGGTGAGCGCTATGGTGAGCGGACCGTTCGCGTCTGGAGTGGTGCCCCGGGAATGCGAGGGGGAGGGGTATATGGAGTCGCGCGAGAGGACCTCGCACGAAGCAGCGGTAGGCGCCGGCGTGCGCACGCTGCCCGGAGCGCATGCGCCGAGTAGTAGGGCGAAGAGGGGGATGGCCGCGTGCCTGGCATGCGGCGTCATCGGCCACGCGTGGCGCTCCACCTGCAGCGACTCATCGGGCGAGTGGATCACGGTAATGGCGCGGGCGCGGTAGTAGCGTGGCATCTGAGGTCACGAGGTGGCGGGAGGGCCGGCGGACTCGCGCAGTCTCTCGTCCTTGTATGTCGCGTGGGTGCTCGTCGTTCCGTGACGCCGCGGATAAACGCGGTTGACTGGCGTGGTCGCTTTGGGTAAACTTAAAGGCTCGAACAGTTTACGGAACGTTCGACTGAGGTAGCGGCCGTCGCGTGAGCGAACGGTACGGCCCGGCCGGGTGTGCCGCCCGTACGCGCGACAGAATTCCACAACGCTCTCTTCAGGCCTATCTATGGCAATGCCCGCAACGCAGATCCGTCGTGGCATGGTGATCGTTTTCGATGGCGACCCATGTCGCATAGTAGACTTCCGGCATCATACACCGGGTAACCTCCGTGCGATGGTGCAGACGAAGATGCGGAATCTCCGCACGGGCTCGAACTTCGAGCATCGCTTCCGCGCTGCCGATTCGATCGAGAAGGCGTCGCTCGAGACTCATGAGTTGGAGTTTCTGTATCAGGGTGGTGAGACCTACAACTTCATGAACACCGAGAACTACGACCAGCTAGAGATGGACAAGGATATGCTCGGCGACGCCGCACAGTGGCTGCAGCCGGGGATGAAGATTCTGGCCGAGTACTACCTGGGACGGCCGATCGCCATCGACCTGCCCAACTCGATCGAGCTGGAGATCGTGGATACGTCGCCGGTGATGAGATCGGCTACCAAGACCTCGTCCTTCAAGCCGGCCAAGTTGGAGAACGGCGCGACCATCACCGTGCCGGAATTCATTCCTGCTGGTGTGCGCGTGCGGGTGAACCCGAACACTGGGGAATATCTCGATCGGGCGAAGTAAAGGGTGTTGATCCCCGCTGGAGACCTCGTTAAGATTCCGGTCTTCACTGGAGCGCGGTCGGGAAGTCGTTGCCAGTGATCATGGTGACCGTAGCTCAATTGGTTAGAGCACCGGACTGTGGCTCCGGGGGTTGTGGGTTCAATTCCCATCGGTCACCCTGGAACGCCGGGAAGCGGGATCAGGAGTCGGCTAGCGGTTACGGACAGAGCTTCATCTTCCATGAGCAGCTCCGAACTCGGGATCTCGAACTAGGCTCGTAGCTCAACTGGTAGAGCACCGGTCTCCAAAACCGGGGGTTGGGGGTTCAAGTCCCTCCGGGCCTGTTGCGATGCTGGGACACCGTTCCTGCATAGCGGTTGCTGTGACGTTCGCCGGCTGAATGGTGAGCGAGTGGGGCACGAGTCAAAAAAACGGAAGTGCGGGACGACCGGTGGCCGGTGCCGCCGTTGGAAGGGATCATGGCGGTATCGTCTAGGGGACTAGGACGGAGCCCTCTCAAGGCTCAAACACGGGTTCGAATCCCGTTACCGCTACTCCGTTGTTCGGCCCCATCGTCTATCGGTTAGGACGGCACTCTTTCAAGGTGCAGAGAGGGGTTCGACTCCCCTTGGGGCTATGGGGAATGCTGGAGGCAGGAGCAGGGAAGTTGAAGCAGGGTGGGAAAGTAGTGTGGAATTGGGGCTGTAGCTCAGCTTGGTTAGAGTGCCGGTCTGTCACACCGGAGGTCGCGGGTTCGATCCCCGTCAGCCCCGTAGGAAGTCGTAGAGAGTCAGGCGGTGTTGTTCGGAGCATGAGGCTTGCCGTCTGACGTTGGCATGACGACGACATCATGAAGTGTAGTGGTGTCTCTGGTGAGGAAAGAGAAGCATCGCGGCGGATGCGTCGCGGCGAGTGAAATATTGGAAGGCCCTGGTGGTGAAATTGGTAGACACGCCATCTTGAGGGGGTGGTGCCGTAAGGCATAGCGGTTCGAGTCCGCTCCAGGGCATGACAATTCGGGACCGGGTTTCGATGGCGGGAGCGGCTCGTGGATGTGCAGGGCGTCGTTCCCGAGAGACCCTGGCGTCCCGGATCCCGCCCCAGAATCCCGATACCGCCAGCGTAGCTCAGTGGTAGAGCACTCGATTCGTAATCGAGCGGTCGTCGGTTCAATCCCGACCGCTGGCTCTCAGGTAGATACGCAATACACGCACGCAGCGGCGCCCCCAGGGGCGCCGTTCGCGTATACGGTGCGCAGCGATTGACTATCGGCGGTAGGTATCAGTCTACCTCTCGAGAGCGTTGGCTGGTCGACTCCGCCACGCTCCACCCATGCAGTCGTCACTCTGCCCCTCGGAGGAGCATTCCGCATGCGTTGCGTCCCGCTACTCTTGCTCAGCCTCGTCACGAGCACCGCCATCGCGCAGGCGCCGGTGATAACACCAGCCGGCGATCCATCGGTGAAGTCCGACAGCATCTACAAGCTTGCGGTCGATCCCGCCGATCACGAAGGCGAACCCTTCGTCTACCTCCTGGACGATGGCGTGACAGTGTACCAGGCCAACGGGCAGAGTCGGCGAACCTACCGGCAAGTGGTGCAGATCCTCACCCAGGATGCGGTGGAGAACTGGGCGGAGCAGCAATTCTCGTACGAGCCAGGCCATCAGAAGCTCACGGTCAACTGGATCCGTGTAGTGAAGCCCGACGGCCAGGTAGTGAGCTCCGATCCCGCACTGGCGCAGGACTCGGACGTACCGGCGACCATGGGCAATCCGGTGTACGCGGATCGCAAGGTTCGACGCTTCTCGTTGAGCGCGGTGGAGCCAGGCACCATTGTCGACTACAGCTACACAATCGAGGAGCTGAAGCCGTATCGCGCGGGTGATTTCTTCGGGAGCTGGTCGATCACCACAGGGCTCTACACGCGTCGCTCGCGCTTCATCGTCGACATGCCGGCATCCATCCAGCCGCGTATCGTGGAGCGCAACATCACCACGCCCAAGCGTGTGACGACCGCGCATGGGAGGACCGTTCTCACGTGGGTCGCGTCCGATATACCGAAGCCCAGACCCGAACCCTTCGCCGCGGACTCCAACGACGTCTTTCAATCAGTCGCCGTGGCGGCTCCTACCAGCTGGCAGTCGATATCGTCGTGGTACAACGGGCTCTCGCACGATCGCTACACGTTGACGCCGGAGCTCGAGACGAAGCTGCACGAGTTGGTAGCAGGTGCCCGGACGATGGACGATTCGCTGCGCGCCGTGCACCGCTGGGTGGCGCAGGACATCCGCTACGTCTCCATTTCCCTCGGTATCGGAGGCTACCAGCCACGCGAGCCCGAGGCCGTGTTCGAGACCCAGTACGGCGACTGCAAGGACAAGGCGACCATCTTCGTCGCGATGGCCAGGCGGATGGGGATCGAGGCGTATCCCGTTCTGCTGAACGCTGGCGCCAAGGTGGATCGCGCGCTCCCGTCGATCGACCAGTTCAACCACGCGATCGCCGCCGTGCGGCGCGGGGGTAGCTACACCTTCGTCGATCTCACATCCGACCTGACTCCGTACGGCGAGCTGCCCGGTCCCGATCAGGGTCAGTTCGCTCTGGTCGTTCACTCCGACGGCCACGCGGACGAAGTGACCCTGCCCGAGGATCCCCCATCCGCCAATCTTTCGGAGACGCGCCTCATCGGCGAGCTCTCGGAGGATGGCCTGGCCGATGTGCTCTACACCGAGAGCGCCACGGGGCTCAGGCAGTACTCCATGCGCGGGATGTTCACGACTCCGCTCGATTCGACAAAGCGGGATCTCTTCATCCGGGCGCTGGCCGGCGCGACCTTCCCCGGTGCCAGTGGCGACAGCCTGCGCATCTTCGACGGCAAGGACCTCGCGGCCAAGCCGCTGGTGGCTCTCTCCATCCACAATGGACGTGCGGCCAAGGTCTCCGGCGAGAGCGCGATCCTGACGCTCCCTTCATCCTTCGGCACGATGTCGGGCCTGGAGACCATGGCGACGCAACTCGAATCGACCGGGCCGCGCGCGTATCCCATCGATGCCTCGAGCGTGGTGGGTCCCATCGTCGGTGTCTCCGAGCTCCGGCTGAAGCTTCCCGAGGGTTGGCGTGCCGATCTCCCGCAGGGCGTTACGGCGGCGAGCGATTACGGCAGCTACAAGGCCGAGTACGTTCAGGACGGGCGTGAGCTCCGCATCGTGCGGCGGATGGAAGGGAAGCGTGGAATCCAGCCGCCCGACCACGTTGGAGCGCTGATCGAATGGCTCCGTGCGGTGGCGAAGGACGACGCAGCGTACATTGTGCTGCATCGGGGGGAGAGGGGCGGGAAGTAGCGGTCGCGGGTAGTGCTGGGGGTGCTGTGTCGAGGGAGTGGCTCGCGGGGTCGTGCTGGTTGCTCGGTGGGTAGGGCGTGGATGGGGGTCGGAAGGTGGTGCCCGATTACTTGTCTGGCGTGGGCTAGGTAACTAGCTTCTCTGGAAGTCGAGCGGTCCACGCCGCTCCACGCGGGCGTAATTCAGTTGGTAGAATGCCAGCTTCCCAAGCTGGACGTCGCCGGTTCGAGTCCGGTCGCCCGCTCTTGGTAAGAGCACAGATGGCAAGAAGTTGCGAATGCCGGCTCCTCCTCGGAAGCCGGCATTTGTGCGTTCTGGTGCCCTCAGAAATGTGCCCCAGACTCGTCGTAGTTGCGGGGTACCTCTGGGGCACATT
>DATCXG010000384.1:0-3345 GCA_036565945.1 Gemmatimonadaceae bacterium | reverse complement strand
CATTCTGGCGGTCGTGAGCGGAGTAGCCGCCGGCGCCGGGGTGTCGCTCACCGGTGTAGCGATCAACGTCGCGGTATCGGTGGGCTTCATCGTCGCGGCGCTCCTGCTCGGAGGCTTCCTCGCCCCGCCTCTCTTCCGGGTCATCGCCCGGCTCGAGACATCCGGCACTCTCGGGCTCCTCGCGCTCGCCTTCGCTCTGCTGCTGGCGTGGATCGCGGCCGAAGTGAAATCGGCTCCCATCATCGGCGCCTTCGCAGCGGGGCTGGTACTTCACAGGACCCCCCAGCGCCACGAAGTCGAGAAGCAAGTCACGTCGCTGGGACATTTCTTCGTGCCGATCTTCTTCGCGGCCGTGGGCGCTGCCGTGGATCTCCGCACGCTCGCCGACTCGAAGGTAGCGGTCGTTGGCGGCGCACTCATCGTGGTCGCGCTGGCAGGCAAGTTCGTCGCCGGCTACGCCCCCTGGTGGTTCAAGGGCAACAAGGCGATGGTGGGGGTGGCGATGGTCCCGCGCGGCGAAGTGGGGCTGATCTTCGCGCAGATGGGGCTCTCCACGGGCGCCCTCGACGTGGGGCTCTTCAGCGCGATCGCGCTGACGGTCATGGTGACCACCTTCCTCCCGCCCCCGATCCTGAGCCGCATGTCCTCCTCCCACCCCGCCCCGCAGAACCTCCGCGACCAACCCGGCGACGGCGGCATTGATGACCTGGTGGCGGGTACCTCGGAGGAGTGAGAGAAGCAGGGTTCAGCAACTACAGGGTTCAGGGTTCAGGAACGGCGAACTGCAGGGAACAGGAAACGGGAAACGGGTACCGGCTCGTGGGGACAAAGCCATCTACCCCGAGGCAGTTACCTGTTTCCTGTTTCCTGTTTCCTCGTAGTCACTGAACCCTGAACCCTGTAGTTCCTGAACCCTGTAGTTCCCGAACCCTGCTTCTCACCTTCCCTCGTACCTCTTCGCCACCTCGGGCCAGTTCACGGTGTTCCACCAGGCGGACAGGTAGTCGGCGCGGCGGTTCTGGTACTTGAGGTAGTAGGCGTGCTCCCAGACATCCACGCCCACGATCGGGTAGCGACCGTCCATGATCGGGTTGTCCTGATTCGGGGTGCTCTCGATCGTCAGGGCGCCAGACGGATCCGTCACGAGCCAGGCCCACCCGGAGCCGAAGCGGCCGGAGGCCGCGGCGTTGAACTGCTCCTTGAACTTGGAAAAGTCGCCGAACGCCTTGCCGATCGCGTTGGCGAGCGCGCCGTTGGGCTCGCCGCCCGCGTTCGGAGCCATGATCGTCCAGAACATGGAGTGATTCCAGTGGCCGCCGGCGTTGTTCCGCACGGCAGTCCGAACCTTCTCGGGCACGGCGCTCAGATTCTTCAGCAGCTCATCGAGCGACTTGTTCTGCAGCTCCGGCGCCTTCTCGATGGCGGCGTTCAGGTTGTTGACGTAACCCTGGTGATGCTTGGTGTGATGGATTTCCATCGTACGAGCATCGATATTGGGCTCGAGGGCGTCGTAGCCGTAAGGCAGCGGCGGAAGTGTGAATGCCATGTTGTAACCTCCGGAAGAGTCGTGCGCGTGCTCAGGGCGCGGTGCCGTCGGGCGACACCGTAGGCGCGCGGCGTTGCCGCAGCCAACTGATGATGCCCGGCAGGAGCGAGAGAAAGATCACTACGACGATGACGATATCAATGTGCTCGTCTATGCCCGGGATGTAGCGGCCCAGAAAGTATCCGGTGAAGAGCATCCCCCACACCCAGGCGAGCCCGCCGACCACGTTGTACATGACGAAGGTCCGGTAATGCATGTCGGCCACACCGGCCACGACCGGAGCGAACGTGCGGATGATCGGCATAAATCGCGCAAGCACTATCGTTTTGCCACCGTGTTTCTCGTAGAACGCGTGGGCTCGGCCGAGATGTTTCCGGTTGAAGAAGATCGAGTTGTCGCGAGTGAAGATCTTCGGACCCGCAGCCTTGCCTATGGCGTATCCCACGGAGTCACCGGTCACCGCGGCCACGGAAAGAATCGCTCCCAGTAGATAGACGTCGAGCAGGCCGTGAGCCGAGAGCAGGCCGGCGGTGACGAGAAGCGAATCACCTGGGAGGAAGAAGCCCACCAGGAGCCCTGTCTCCGCGAATATTATGACAGTCAAAACAACGTATCCGCCCCAGCGGATCAGACCTTCGAGGTCCGACAGGTGGTGCCACAGATCTATGAGTGCGTGCATCTGGCTCCCGACTTGGTGACTACTCGATGACAGTCCATGAAGTTCGGCCCCGGAGGGTTCCCGGTCAACCGCTTCCTCCAACTGGAGAGCTCGTCGGATGACCGTCATATACACGATCGGCCATTCCACGCGTTCGCTGGAAGACTTCGTGGCTCTACTGCGTCGCGAGGAGATCGGCCACCTCGCGGATGTCCGCGCCCACCCGGGCTCGCGCCGCTATCCGCACTTCGGTAGAGACTCGCTCGCAGTCGCGCTCCCGGAGCTGGGCGTCGCGTACTCTCACCATCCGGAGCTGGGCGGCCGCCGGCGTGGGCTCCCCGCCTCGCCCAACGGCGCCTGGCGAAACGCAAGCTTCCGTGCCTACGCCGACTACATGGGCACCGATGCGTTCCGCGCCGCTCTCGACTCACTCGTCGAGCTGGCCCGCGACAATCGGGTGGCGATCATGTGCGCCGAAGCGGTGCCGTGGCGCTGCCATCGATGGCTGATATCGGATGCGCTCGCTGCACGCGGGGTTGATGTACATCACATCCTCGATGCGAGATCCGAGCGCCATTCACTCAGCAGCTTCGCGGTGGTACGCGACGGAATGGTCGTTTACCCCCCCGAATCCGATTCTGCCCCACCCCCCGATCTTTTCAGGTAATTGGCGTCCGCATCTGGTACGCGAGTTGCACTTTCCCGGGTGTCGTTACTTACGAACCCTCTCATGGAGCCAACCATGCTCTGGACGATCGCGGTAGTACTCTTCATCCTCTGGCTGCTCGGCTTCGTGGTGCTGCACGTTGGCGGCGGCCTGATACACATCCTTCTCATCCTTGCCATCATCGCTATCGTCTGGCGGCTGGTGACTGGTAGATCGGTGGTGTAGAGGAGTAAAGAGAAGAAGACAGCAGATAGCAGACAGCAGAAAGCAGGAACTGCTCCAGGAGAGATAGCCCTCTCCACAGGGGTGGTTCCTGCTTTCTGCTTTCTGCTGTCTGCTATCTTTCCCACTCCCGCTCAGTCCCTTCTTTACCCGACCCCTCCATGTCCTCGGGCGAACGCACGCCGCAGCTGCTCCGGCTATTCGTAGTCGCGCACACGCATTGGGATCGCGAGTGGTATCTGCCGGCGGGCC
>DATCXG010000579.1:0-8778 GCA_036565945.1 Gemmatimonadaceae bacterium | reverse complement strand
GGGCGAGGAGTACTACAGCACGCTCTACGCGATCCGCGAATCGCCACTCGAGAAGGGCGTGATATGGGCCGGTGCGAACGATGGACCGATTCACGTCACGCGCGACAACGGGAAGACGTGGAGGGACGTCACGCCCAGGGGCCTCCCGCCTGGGGGCCGGGTACAGAACATCGAGCCGTCGCAGCACCGCAAGGGATCCGCGTACGTGGCCGTGCTGCTCTACATGCTCGGCGACTACCAGCCGTACATCTACCGGACCGACGACTACGGGAAGTCGTGGACGCGGCTCACCACCGGGAGCAACGGCATCCCGGCGAACGAGCCCACGCGCGTGGTGCGCGAGTCGCCGGCACGGGAGGGGCTGCTCTTTGCAGGCACGGAGTTCGGCGCCTACGTCTCGTTCGACAATGGGGCGCACTGGCGCCATCTGCAGCTCGGACTCCCCGTGACACCGATCACCGACATGCGGATCTTCCGTCACGATCTGGTGCTGTCCACGCAGGGACGCTCGTTCTGGATCCTGGACGACATCACTCCATTCGAGCAGATCACCACGGCAATCGCATCCGCGAACGCGCACCTCTTCACTCCGCGCACCGCGTATCGCTTCCGTTACCGAAACGGCGGTCGGGACGCGGCCGCGCCGGAGTATCCACCGCCGGGTGCGATGATCGACTACTCGCTCGGCGACGGTGGCGCTCGGAGCGTGACGCTCGAGGTCTTCGACTCCGCGGGCAAGCTCATCCGCCGTCTCACGAGCAAGCGAGCGACCTCCGACTCGAGCCGCACGTCGTCCGATGATCTCGTTACCGCCGGCACTCCGGAGCTCTCTACCAGGCCCGGCCTCCACCGAGTGATCTGGGACCTCCGTCATGCGGGCGCATGGAGCGAGGGTGCGGGCGGCCGCGGCGGGCGCGGACCGTTGGTGGTGCCGGGGAACTACCGCTTGCGGTTGACGGTGGACACCAGCGCGGCCAGTAAGCCATGGGTTGCGACGACATCGCTGACCGTGCGCGCGGACCCGCGAATCATCCGCTCGGGCGTGACGCAGCGCGACATCGAGCAGCAGGTGGCGCACAATCTCCGCGTGCGCGATGCGATCAGCGCGGCCCAGCACGCAGCGGCGCGCGTGAGCGCCGCCGTCAAGCGTCTGAACGGCGCCACCGGGAGCGCGGCAGACACGCTGCGCATGCTGACGGCGCTGGACACCGCCCTCACCACCGATCCGGTTCGCTATTCGCAACCCAAGCTCGTGGATCAACTCACCTATCTTTACGGTATGACCACAAGTGCGGATCAGCGGATCGGCCGTGATGCCGTGCTGCGCTTGAGGGAGCTCGAGGGTGAATTGAAAGAGATCCAGACGAAGGTGGCCAGGCTGCTCGGACCGGCGGAGCGCGCCAGCGCCCCGTGATGATTGGAGTGTGTGAGCGAATCGCCGGCGGGCGCCACTCGCGTGCCCGATGTACGCGCCGGTCGCGTACATCGGGCATGGCGCGCGCCGTCGTCGCGCCGCTCGGCGCGGCCATTGCTCTGGCGCTGGCCGTTCCCACGGCGGCCGCACAGAGCTGGCAGGGCGTGGTGGTGCAACGCGGCGCCAGCACGTTCTACATCCAGGATGGGACGAAGCGCCCGATCGAGCCGCCCGCGACGTCCAGCTGCCTGGGTGATGCTCTGACCGCGGTGGACAGCTCGCTCGTGGACTCGCTGCCGCTCGGCCCACCGAAGACGGACTGCGAGGCCGCGCAGCACGCGGTCACCGTCTTCGACTACACCTTCGAAATGCCCGCCCAGCCAGCCTTGCAGCACATGCGTGCGAGCATCCGTATGGACGAGACGGGTAAGCTCGGCGGCAGCATCGACTACGAGAACCGCGACAATCTGAGCCCCTTCTGCGGCGGCATCGTCGCGGGCGTGTACGGCTCGGATGGAACGCTGCTCCAGCTATTCACCTCGCCCATCCGGTGCACGCCGGCGATGGGGGCCAATGGGGAGAACAGGGGAGAGCCGTGGAGACGCCACTTCACCTGGACAGGTCAGCTCCGTGGGGAGTACGCCGCGCGCGCCGCGATCCTCGACGTGCGCGCGGTGGCCACCGGAGACGTGAAGGTGATCACCGCGGAGCAGGCACGTGAGGCGCTGCAGAGGCGGACGGGCGAAGTGTCGAGGTTCTAGCGCGTCCAGCGTTGATTGTCGCGGTCGATGTCGGGGAAGGCAGCGTCGGGATCGATCTCGACGCTCACTATCCGTGGCGCCGCAGCGACGCGCGCGATCCACCTGCGGGCGCCCTGCAGCCAGACATCCACCGGTGCTTCGATCCGCTGGACAGTTCCGCCCTCGCGTCGGATGGTCATGAGCACCGGCATCGGCGCGAGTCCGCGGTCCTCGACCGTGATCGCTACCGAGTCGCCCTCCTCGTGTACCGATGCGATCGCCTGGTCCAGCGACCAGGGCTCGTAGAACCAGCTTCGCCAGAACCAGGAAAGGTCGCGGCCCGAGACATCGCTCATCGTGTTGAAGAAATCAGCCGGGTACGGATGCCTCCCGGTCCACCGCCTCCCGTATTCACGATAGGCGCGGTGGAAAAGCTCCGGTCCCAACACCGCGCGCAGAGCGCTCATGACCTGCGCGGTCTTGTCGTAGTACATGATGAAGTACAGGTCGGGATCGGAGAGATCGCCGAGCCGCATCAGCGGCTCCTCGCGGCCCGCGCGCGCCTGTTCGAGGTAGAGGCGGCGCTGTCCCTGCTCCGAGTCGTTGGGGCGACCACCCTTGCGCGGCTCCCCATAGAGTACGCGCATCCCCTGCGCCACATCGAACTGCGTCAGTCCCTCATCCATCCACGGGTAGCGGGTCTCGTTCGAGCCCACCTGCATCGGGAACCACATATGCCCGGTCTCATGCATGAGATCGCCGGCGAGGGAGAGCGTGTCCGCCCAGGGCTGCATGAGCGTCATCATCGGATACTCCATCCCTCCACCGGTGATCACGCCCTCCATGGACGTCATCTGCGACCACGGGTAAGGCCAGAGATAGTCCGACATCTTCTCGATGGCATCGCGCGTGAAGCGCGCTCCGCCGAGCGGCCACGCGGCGGCGGGTGGATGGATGCGGAAGAAGGAGCTGATCATGACCGTGTCCGTCGCTCCCCCATTCGCACCGGGCACGAGGGCGATTGTCGCATCCCAGTTGTAGCGATCGCTCGTGCCCCAGGCGAAGTCGCGTACGCTGTCGGCGACGAAATGCCAGGTCGCTCCCTTTTCTCCGCGAACGAATGCGGCGCCACTCTGGCGGTCAGCGTCGGTGAGTACGTGCACCACGTCGCGCGTCCTCCGCGCCTGCGCCAGCCGATCGAGCGTCTGACGCGAGAGAACGGAAGCGGGATCCACGAGCGTGCCTGTCGCACCCACGGGCCAACCGCGCGGCAGCGTGATGCTTACGTCGTAATCGGCCGGGTCCATGTAGAACTCGGCGCCATTGAGGTACGGATCGGTGACCCAGCCGTTCACATCATCGTACACGGCCACCTGAGGATACCAGTAGCCGAGGAAGTAGAGATGCGTTCCCTCGCGCCCTTCCCTGCCGTCGGAGGGCGACGGTGCGGGTGTGAACGACCAGGCTATCTGCATGCTCGCGCTATCGTGAGGGAGAAGCGGCGAGGGGAGCCGGATCCACATCACGGTTCCGTCCACGGTATAGGCGCCGCTCGGCTTCGACCTCAACGCGCTACGGCTGCCGACCGCGGGGAGAGTCCGTCCACCCGCTGCCACGCGGCCGAGCTCGACGCCGCCGGTGATCGGTACGGTCGAGCGGCGCGGACTCCCTGGCGCGAAGACGTTCTGGCGCAGATAGACCGCCACGGAGCGTAGGGTGTCGGGAGAATTGTTGAGGTAGACGACGCTCTCGTTCCCGTGCAGGCGCGCCCTGGCCACGTCGAGCCGGGCATCTATGCGATAGCGCGCGTGCTGCACCCAATTGCTCTCGCCGGGGCGGCCGCTGCGTGTACGAGTGGCGCGCGCGACTGCTTCGCTGAAAGCGGGAATCTCGTAGACCGGGCCGGGCGTCGGACGACCTCCGGCGGCGGTAGCTGCTGGATCCACCGCGGGGGCGGGCCTGCTCTGTGCAGCAGCAGTGGTGCAAATGGCCAGTGTGGCCAGCAGCGCGGCCGTGGCCAGCACGACGGGGCAATGACGACTCGGCGAGAGAGCGAGCATGGTCCTCGATGGGGTTTGGCACCTTCGTCGGCACAACAGTAAGCATGCATTCTCGCGCGCGGACACGCCGTGCGCAAACTGCAACTTTGGACTAAGCTTCGCGGAGGCACCCTCCCCGGTCGCTCCGTCGGGGGAGTGCGCAGCGGGCCGTCACGCACTTCGCGCGACATCCGATGCAGCGATGATCGCTCCGATGTTTCGCCAACCATGAATCGCCCGAGGCTCGCATGCGTCTGGATCGAGTAGTCGTGGGGATGGATTTCAGTGAGCCGGCGTTAGCCGCTGCCCGTTGGACTGCCCGACACTTCGCGCCGGGTGCGGAGATGGTGCTGGTGCACGTTATCGCCGTCCCGGAGCCGCCGCGCTTCTTCAAGGGAAAATTCCCTCCCAGGGAGACCGTGGTCGAGACGGCGCGTTCGGGCGCGGACAGACGGATGCGCGAGCTGAGCGAGTCGCTCGGCGCCAATCGTATCTGGATGGAGATTCGTGAAGGCGATCCAGCGGAGCAGATCGACGCGGTCGCAGCGGAGTACGCGGCCGACGTGGTGATCGTGGGACCACACGGCGCGCGTCCCGGCATCTGGGACCGCCCCGGCGGCACAGCCGAGAAGCTGGTGCGGGAGTCGAAGTACCCCGTTCTACTCGCCAGGAACCCGGGCGATCGAGCGCCAGGCCGATTGCTCGTCCCCCTGGACGAGTCACCCGTGACGAGCCGAGTTCTCGAGTGGGCGCGCTCGCTCGGTGAGCGCGACGGCACCGAGATCACTCTGCTCCACGTGGTGAGCTCCACCATGTTGAACGAGCTGCTCTCGGCCGGAGCGGTGATATCCGGGGTGATGGTGCCCATACCCGACCAGGTTTTGACGAACGCGGAGATGGATGCCGGTGGGTGGCTGCAGCAGCTGGCCTCTGATGCGCAGCTCGACCGCCCCGGGGTCAGCACCCTGGTAAAGGCCGGTGACCCGGCCGACGAGATACTCATCGCCGCGGAGCAGCTCGGCGCGGATCTTATCGTGATGGGAAGCAGCGCCCACGGCCTGCGGGCGGCCATCCTCGGCAGTGTCGCGCGCGAGGTGCTCCGCGCCGCGAAGACGCCGGTGCTGGTGGTGCGGGGGGTGAGCACCGATCAATCCAGGTGAGCCAGTGAGTGATGCCAGAGCGCCCAACTACCGCCCCCTCACCCGCGCCGAGATAGATGCGCTTCTGGCGCGCCAAAACGTGGGCCGCATAGCGTTCACCTTCCGCGACCGCGTGGACGTGGAGCCGATCAACTACGTGTATCACGATGGCTGGATATATCTGCGCACTGGGCCGGGCTCCAAGCTCAGCACGCTCGCGAGGCACCCCTGGGTGGCATTCGAGGTGGACGAGGTGGACGGGACCTTCGACTGGCGGAGCGTGGTGGTGCACAGCACCGTCTACGAGCTCACACCCGGTGGCACCGAGGAACAGCAGGCGAGTTACGATCAGGGGGTCGAGATCCTGCGCCGCCTCATCCCGGAAACCTTCACCGAGACCGATCCTGTCCCTGCCCGGAATGTAATACTCCGCATGAAGGTTGACGAGGTAAGTGGCCGTGCCTCCAGCACTTCCGTGGCGTAAGACGAAGTGATTCCGAGGCGCGTCTTCAGCGCCTGACGCCTGGTGCCGCGGCGGCCAAGCGCCGCCTCCAAAAGCTTCTCATCGGCCACCACCGATCCCCCGCGCAGCCGCGCGGCGATCGCCCCTCCCACAGCCGCGCCGTCGGGTAAACACCGACAGCGCGCGGGCCGATTGTCTCACGCAACTTCCACACTTTCCCTGATTTTCGCGCCATCGCGGAGACCCTAAGCTTGGGCCAACGTGGGAATGGGGCTGCTTCGAGACGGAGCGGCCGGCGAGAGCCGGAGGCCATGAGCCCTCCAGACCCACGTAGTCGAGGCACGCCGGCTCAACCTCTCTCTCAGAGACCGCCATGGCATCGAACATCTCCCGCAGGCTCGCGATCGGCATGGGCGCCGCCGTCGCCGCGAGCGCGGCCCTGTACGCCTGCACGGCGACGGGGACGAAGTCCATGAACCTGGTCACCGGCGACGCGGCCTCGGCGGTTTACGTACCGCCGGGCTCGCACGACGAGTACTACGCGTTCCTCTCGGGCGGCTACAGCGGTCAGGTGGCCGTGTACGCGCTCCCCTCGGGACGCGTGATCAAGCAGATCCCGGTGTTCTCGCAGTTCCCTGAGAACGGCTACGGCTACGACGAGAACACGAAGGCGATGCTGCAGACCACCTACGGCTTCGTGCCGTGGGACGACACGCACCATCCCGAGCTCTCGCAGACCGACGGGGTTCCCGACGGCCGCTGGCTCTTCATCAACGGGAACAACACCCCACGTGTGGCGCGCATCGACCTCTCGCTCTTCGAGACCACCGAGATCCTCGAGCTCCCCAACGCCGCGGGCGGTCACGCATCGCCGTTCACCACGCCGGACACCAGGTACATCGTCTCGGCCACGCGCTTCAGCGTGCCGGTACCCAACACCGACGTTCCGATCGACTCGTACAAGAAGAACTTCAAGGGCGTCCTCTCCTTCATCACGGCCGACCAGCCGGGCAAGATGGACGTGGCCTTCCAGATTCTCATGCCGGGTTACAACTACGATCTCGCGCACTCCGGCAAGGGGCCCTCGGACGGGTGGTTCTTCTTCACCACGTACAACACCGAGCAGGCGTACGAGAAGCTCGAGCTCAACGCCTCGAAGAACGACAAAGACGTCATCGCCGCGGTGGACTACCGTCGCGCCGAGGCGTGCGTGAAGGACGGGAAGGCGAAGACCGTCCCCGCGAACTACACCCACAATTACAAGGACGAGACCACCCACATCGCCTCGAGCGAGCGCAAGACGAGCGTGAAAGTGCTCGATCCGCGCGACTGCGAAGGCGTCGTGTATCTGCTCCCCACTCCC
Organism: Gemmatimonadaceae bacterium; assembly: GCA_036565945.1. GTDB lineage: Bacteria > Gemmatimonadota > Gemmatimonadetes > Gemmatimonadales > Gemmatimonadaceae > JADGGM01. Next base: position 1,620 of record DATCXG010000579.1, on the reverse strand, counting down.
AAGTCGCCGCACGGTGTGGATATCGATCCCAGCGGCGAGTACATCGTAGCGAGCGGAAAGCTGGCGACGGTGATCCCCGTGCACTCCTTCAGCAAGATGAAGAAGGCCATCGCCGACAAGGCCTACGACGGCGACGTGGATGGGATCCCCGTGCTGAAGTATACGGCGACCATCGCGGGCGAGGTGCAGAAGCCCGGGCTCGGCCCCCTGCACACCGAGTTCGACGGCAAGGGCAACGCCTACACGTCGATGTTCATATCGTCGGAGATCGTGAAGTGGAAGCTCGGCACGTGGGAAGTCGTGGACCGGATGCCGATCTATTACTCGGTTGGCCACCTCATGATCCCGGGCGGCGACAGCAAGAAGCCCTGGGGCAAGTACCTCGTCTCGCTCAACAAGATCACCAAGGACCGCTATCTCCCCACGGGCCCCGAGCTCTCACAGTCGGCGCAGCTCATCGACATCAGCGGCGAGAAGATGAAGATGCTGCTCGACTTCCCCACCATCGGCGAGCCGCACTACGCGCAGGCGATCCCGGCCTCGGTGCTGGAGGACAAGCAGGTGAAGTACTACAAGCTCTCGGAGAACCGGAACCCGGGCGCCGTGAAGGCCGAGAGCGAGGGAGGGATCACGCGCCAGGGGAAGCGCGTGGACATCAAGATGGCGGCGATCCGCAGCCACTTCGCCCCTGACAACATCGAGGGCGTGCAGGTTGGCGATACCGTCTACTTCAACGTGACCAACATCGAGCAGGACTGGGACATCGTGCATGGCTTCGCGGTGCTCGGTGCCAACAACGCGGAGCTCATCCTCGCTCCGGGCGCGACGCGGACGCTGAAGTGGGTGCCGACCGCCCCGGGAATCTACCCCTTCTACTGCACCGACTTCTGCTCGGCGCTACATCAGGAGATGCAGGGCTATGTCCGCGTCTCCCCGGCGGGATCGAGCGTCCCGCTCATGGCGAACATCAGCAAGAAGGCCCGTGCCCAGATGAGCCAGCAATGACACGCCTAGCGCGAGCCTTCACCGCAATGGCGGCGCTGCTCATGATCGGAGCGTTCGCTCTTCCGCTCTGGCAGATCCGCCTCCTTGCCCCGCAGTACCCCGAGGGGCTCGGACTTCTGATCCACGTGAACACCGTGCGTGGAATGGATGAGAACGACCTCGGCAAGATCAACGGGCTGAACCACTACATCGGGATGAAGGCGATCGACCCGGAAGCAATACCGGTGCTGCACGTGATGCCGTGGGTGCTCGGCGCGCTGGTGGTGGGGGGGCTGATCGTGGCCCTCGCCGGGCGGCGGAAGTTGCTCGCCGCCTGGCTGGGCGCCAACGCCACGGCAGCGACGCTGGGGCTCCTGGAGTTCTGGAAGTGGGAGCGTGACTACGGGCGCAACCTCGACCTGGAGAACGCGATCATAAAGGTGCCGGGGATGAGCTACGAGCCGCCGCTCATCGGCGCGAAGCAGCTGCTCAACTTCACGGCGATCTCTCTTCCGGCGGCTGGGGCGGTGCTCCTCGGTGTGGCGTTCGCTCTCGGAACTTACGCTCTCTTCCTCTCCATACGCTCGGCTCGCGCCGCGCGTATGAAGGGGGAGCTCGTGAGTGCCGCTGCCGCGG
>DATCXG010000575.1:0-2053 GCA_036565945.1 Gemmatimonadaceae bacterium | reverse complement strand
CGCCCGTCGGCGATGCCTGCGCCACCTGTGTCGTGGTACGGCCGGCGTCGGGTGCGACGGTCGACGGGCCGTGCGTGGTACGCGCACAGGCCGTCGCGGCGAGCATGCCGATGATGGCCAACGTCGACGGAACTCCAGCGCTACGTATTGATCTGAGCACGCTCACCTCCGGTATACGGGGGCACCTGGCATCAGTAGCTCTCGAAGGGACGAGAGCGATCAATCACATCGGCGATTCAGCGAGCGGGGAACCCGGATCTCGTATCCACGATCGGCAATTAGCATATTGTATAGTGTATCCAACTAAACGCGGAACACAGTACGGCTACATGCTGTGGCTGTCAAGTCACGGCCCCGATGGCCGACTCGGAAGGACGCGCCGGCCTGATGGCGTCATGAACGATGTCCCCGGCGTGAGCGTATACTGGAAGCTGGTCGGAACACTGACGCGCGGCCCAGCGACCGTCTAGTCTGGGAGCCGCACGACGCGAGCCCTTCGATGCACCTTACCCACCCCTCCTCCTCCCGGCCCATGCGGACCCCACGCCACGCTCTCTCCCACCAGCTTCGCACAGCGATCATCGCCCTCGCACTGACCGCGATCGTCACGCCACCAGCCACCCTGCTGGCGCAACGCAGCTCCCCGCAGAGCAGTTCATCGCCACGCTCGGACTCCACCGCCTCGGATTCGTCGCGGCGCTCCAACCCCGCCAGCGCCCTCAGCTTCCGCGCGATTGGCCCGGCCATCATCTCCGGACGCATCAGCGACATCGCCGTCGACCCGCGCAACAAGACCACCTGGTACATCGGCACCGCCTCGGGCGGGTTGTGGAAGACGACGAACGCCGGCACCACCTGGACGCCGATCTTCGATCGCGAGCACTCGTACTCCATCGGCGTGGTCGTGGTCGACCCGAAGAACCCGAACATCGTCTGGGTGGGCACCGGTGAGAACAACGCGCAGCGCTCCGTCTCCTACGGCGACGGCGTCTACAAGTCGATCGACGGCGGGCACAGTTGGAAGAATGTGGGGCTGAAAGCCTCGGAGCACATCGGCAAGATCGTCATCGACCCGCGGAACTCCGACGTGGTCTACGTCGCCGCGCAGGGTCCGCTCTGGAGCGGCGGCGGCGACCGCGGCCTCTTCAAGACCACCGATGGTGGCGCCACCTGGAAGAAGATCCTCGACGGCGGCGATTGGTCGGGCGCGAGTGATGTGGTGCTCGATCCGCGGAACCCGGACGTCGTGATCGCCACGACCTGGCAGCGCTACCGCCGCCAGTGGGGCTACATCGCGGGCGGCCCTCAGTCTGGCGTCCACCGCTCCACCGATGGTGGTGCGACGTGGACGAAGTCGCAGTCGGGCCTGCCGAAGGAGGAGCTCGGACGCACGGGACTCGCGATCTCACCAGCGAACCCGGACGTGGTCTACGCGGTAGTCGAAACGGCCAACGACAGTGGTGGCTTCTTCCGCTCGAACGACAATGGTGTGAACTGGAAGAAGATGAGCGACTACACCGCTACGAGTCTCTACTACCAGGAGCTCTTCCCCGACCCCACTGACGTGGATCGTGTCTACTCGGTGGATGTCTACACCATGGTCACCGAGGATGGCGGGAAGAAGTTCGACCGACTGGGCGAGCGCAACAAGCACGTGGACAACCACGTGGTCTGGATCGACCCGGACAACACGGAGCATCTGCTCATCGGGTGTGATGGCGGATTGTACGAGAGCTTCGATCGCGGCGCGACGTACACTCACTTCTCCAACCTCCCGCTCGCCCAGTTCTACAAGGTGGAGGTGGACAACTCGCTCCCGTTCTATCGCATCTACGGCGGCGTGCAGGACAACTCCACGGTAGGTGGGCCGTCGCAGACGCGCACGGACAACGGCATCACGAACCGCGACTGGTTCTTCACGGCCGGCGGGGACGGCTTCCAGACGCGAGTGGATCCGAAGGACCCGAACACGGTCTACTCGCAGTCACAGCACGGCAACCTCGCGCGCTTCGACCTGGCCACGGGCGAGCGCATCGGCATCCAGCCGCAGCCC
>DATCXG010000560.1:0-2549 GCA_036565945.1 Gemmatimonadaceae bacterium | reverse complement strand
CACGGCGTGGCTGGCACTACCAACGCCGAGGTTGATGTCCGGCTTCGGGATGCCGAGGTCGCGGAAGAAGGCCTGAGAGAGGGACTCGTCGTAGTGCTGCCCGGAATGCACCACCACCTGCTCCAGTCCGGCCGCACGCGCGGCCCGGTGCACGGGCGCGAGCTTGGGGAAGTTGGGGCGCGCCCCGACAACGTGCAGAAGCTTCAAAGGATCATCCTTGGATTGTACGCTGCGAAGGAATCTACCACTCGCCCATTGCTCGGTCGCCGCTACGCTGCTTCGGGTAGCTGCGGCTCACCGATCGGCCCTCGCAGCCCCCCGCGACTCATCTCCGCATGAGAGCGATGACCGCCACCAGACTCCCCAACACGCTCGCCACCACCGGCAGGTTCTGTGCGAACCCCGACTTGGCGGTCATGTCGCGCTCGGGCATGTACACCATACTCCCCGGCCCCGGATCGGGCACGGCGTCGGGGAAGAACATCCGCCGACGCACGCTCTCCACCTTACCGTTGGCCTGCCGCACGTATGCCCGCTTGGTGTCGGCCCTCACACTCGCACCACCGGCGGCACGCACGTAGTAGTCGAGGTCGGCGCCCGGCACGTACGCCACCGCCACCGGCGAGTTCACGGCGCCCTCCACATCCACCACACTGCTGTAGGCGGGGATGTAGAGCGAGTCGCCATCCCGCATGATGAGATTGTCGCGGAAGCTGGGATCTTTGCTCACACGCGCCAGGTCCACTCCAATTCGGCCCAGGCGCCCCTGCTTCCTGTAGAATGTCACGCCGCCTTCGTACGCATAGTCGGTGAGCCCGCCAGCGCGACGGATGATCTCGGAGAGCCGTTCGTTCTTGCTCAACAGTGAGTAGCGTCCCGGGAACCTCACCTCGCCAGCGATCACCACCGTGCGTTGCAGCTCCCAGTTTGGCTGGCGCAGGATCAGTACGTTGTCGTACGGTTCGAGCGCCACCTCAGGCGACGACCCGTTCGCCGCGGGCAGCCCTGGAGGACCCAGATACTTCCCGTCGGGGCCGCGCTCGAACAGATAGCTGGAATCGAGCGGTGCGCGCAGGGTCCGAGCGGTCACTCCCTCGGCACGGTTGGCGGGCAACCGCGCGATCTCGGCGGCGTCCAGATAGGCGCTCTCCTCGAGCCCACCGGCCAACAACACAAGATCGCGCAGGGTCATCCCCTCCCGGTACCTCACACGACCGCTCTTCCGAACGGCGCCGCTGATGGATACGTAGCGGTTTGGACGGAACTCGGCCGTGGAGAAGATGCGGATCTCGTCGTCCTCGTTCAGCTCGAAGTCGTCGGTGACGGCCCCGGTGCTGTCACGGAAGCTGGAGCGAAGCTGGACGCGTGTGGAGTCGGGCTGCAGCCGCGTCACGAGGATCTGACCCAGGTAGACGTCGGGCTTGACCCCACCGGAGAGTTTGATGGCGTCGGAGAGACGCATGCCGGGCGTGAAGCCCTGCTGTCCCGGTGTCCACACATCTCCCAGCACCGCGATCCGGTTGCGAACGCGACTGGCCACGGGGAAGACGCGCACCACGTCGCCTGCTGCCATGGGCACGGCCATCGCCGCTCCGTCGCTGCCGTTGCCACCGTCCGCGCCATTGTTTCCATCGACGCCGTGACTTCCCTCACCCGGCCGAGCGGTCACGTCGATCACTACACGGTCGCGCCCTCCAGCGGCTCGCTGGCCGGGCGGTAGTATCCGCTCGATCTGGATCCGATCGCGCGATGCGTCGGGGGAATAGCCGCCCGCGGACTGGATCACGTCCGCGAGTGACTCGCCTTTTGCCAACTCGTAGGTGGCCGGCCGCACGATCTCTCCCACGATGCGCACGCGGGAGCCGTGCACGGGCACGAACACCACGTCGCCCGACTCGAGCCGCGGGTCGTGCGATGCGTCGCCGCGGAGCAGGTAGTCGTAGACGTCGAGTGTGTCGACAGTCCGTCCACCGCGACGTATCTGGATCCGCCGCAGACTGCCGTTCTCCGTGGGACCGCCAGCAGCGTAGAGCGCGGTGAGAGCGGTACCCGCGCTGGACACTCGGTAGCTCCCCGGACGCGCCACGTCGCCCACGACGAATACCTGGTTGGTGCGCAGGCGCGCCACGCTCACGGAGAACTGGGTGGTTGCGCCCGCCCCACGCTCGATGCCGGAGTACACTTGCCCCAGCCTGCTGTAGAGCAGCTCGCGCAACTGGCCCAGGGTGAGGTTGGCCACGTGGAGCTGCCCCACCTGGGGGATGACGACGAACCCTTCACGGGTGACGTCGAGCATGTGCGCGGCTTCCACATCGCCGGTGAGGATCAGTACGAGCCGGTCGCCCGGTCCCAGGCGATAGTTGTCATCCACCGGGCCCGCGAGGTTCGGCTCGAACTGCGTGGTCCGCTGAGTGAACATATCCTGGCCAAAGATGGCGAAGCCGCTGTCGGGGGCCTGGACGGCTAGACGGTCGATCGCTCGGCAGATGAGGCGAGGAGCCATCGCGTCACGCGTGCCGGCCCCCCCGCCAACACGACCAGCGCCGCTG
>DATCXG010000557.1:0-9938 GCA_036565945.1 Gemmatimonadaceae bacterium | reverse complement strand
CTCCGCATCGCGATATTCAACTGCCGTGACGTCGGAAAGGTAGTCGTAACGCTGGCCGGGATCGTCATGCAGCCATTGTACGATGTCGAGCAATCGTGCGCCGTCCACATACAGGGTGGTCTCACCCCATATGACCTCCATCCGCAGGATCGCGCCGGTGAACTGGGCTCGGAGCGCGGCCGCGGATGGATTGGGCTCTCCGTCGCGGTAGGGGACTTTCTTGAGGCTGACCGGTGCTGGCGTCCGGGGAACGGCGCTTCCCGGCATCTCTGGCGTGAAGGGTGCTGTCACAGCCCCGACCGCGTCTGGTGCACGGAGTTCCCGAATGGCTCCGACAGCTCATCGATCGCCTGCGGCGGGATGTACAGTTCGCTGGTCGGGTCGGGGTTCATCTCGTGGCGCAGTGCCTTGTCGGACATGCGCTCACGCTTGACCTTCTCCTGGAGCATCATGATGCCGTACATCAATCCCTCTGGCCGCGGGGGGCATCCGGGGACGTAGACGTCGACCGGGATGATGGTGTCTATCCCCTGCACCACCGCGTAGTTGTCGAACATGCCGCCGGACGAGGCGCAGGCACCCATGGAGATGCACCACTTGGGCTGAGGCATCTGCTGCCAGATACGTCGGATGACTGGCGCGAGCTTGAACGGCACGCGGCCAGCGCAGATCAGTACATCGGCCTGGCGTGGCGAGAAGCTCATGCGCTCCATGCCGAAGCGCGCCAGGTCGTAGCGTGTTGCCGCCGTGGCCATGAACTCGATCGCACAACAGGCGGTGCCGAACGGCATCGGCCAGAGCGAGTTTGCGCGCCCCCAGTTGACCAGGAAATCCAACCGCGTCGCGACCCAGCTCTCCTGCGAGCCCGGGTCGTACGTGGTGACCTTGTGTTCGGGGCTAGCGATCAATCCCATTGCAGCGCTCCCTTCTTCCAGACGTAGACGTAGCCCACGGCAAGGATCGCGATGAAGACCAGCATCTCGCCCAGTCCGAAGAATGAGATTTGTCCTGCAGGGCACGCGTTGCCGACCAGCGGCACGGTGCACGAGAGCTGGCGGTAGAAGGCGCCCCACGGAATCATGAACACGGTCTCGATGTCGAAGATTATGAACAACATCGCGACCATGTAGAACTTCACGGAAAACCGCTGCCGCGCATCACCCAGCGCGGGAATCCCCGATTCGTACGGGGCACTCTTGACGTCGGTCGGGCGCGGTCGGAGCGTGAAGTGCGAGAGGGCCAGCATCATGACGCCGTTGAGCGCCACGAATCCCACCAGCATCAGAATCGGAAAGTATTCTCGACCCATCGGCTCCCAGGTTGGTTCGATCAGGACCAGGCTCGTGAAAAAATTCACGTACTCCAGCAGGCGAAAGTTATCGTGTCACACGCAAGAGTGTCAACGTGGCGGCGAGGAGTTGTCAGACATAGATTGCGGCGCCACTCATTCTCGACCAGCACCGAGGGCACGGAAAGCAACGATCGGGCAGCGCCAGTCGCCGCGCGCCGGATATCTTACCTCCGCCAGTCATCGCTGGCTTCCACAGCCTCTCTGATCTCTCCCCTTTTCCATACCCCAATTCATGTGCGTCAAGTCCGACCGCTGGATCCGCCGGATGGCCACCGAGCACGGAATGATCGAGCCCTTCGAGGATCATCAGGTGCGCAACGGTGTGATCTCCTACGGCGTCAGCTCCTATGGCTACGATATGCGCGTGGCGCGCGAGTTCAGGATCTTCACCAACGTGCTGAACTCCATCGTCGATCCCAAGGACTTCGACCCACGCTCATTCGTCGAGTTCGAGGGCGATGTGTGCATTGTCCCGCCCAACAGCTTCGCCCTGGCGCGCTCGGTGGAGTACTTCCGGATCCCACGCAACGTGATAACCGTGACGGTCGGGAAATCCACCTACGCCCGTTGCGGGATCATCACTAACGTCACGCCGTTCGAGCCGGAGTGGGAGGGACACGTCACGCTAGAGATATCGAACACGACGCCGTTGCCCGCGAAGATCTACGCCAACGAAGGGATCGCCCAGGTCCTCTTCTTCGAGGGGGACGAGCCGCCGGAGACTTCCTACCGCGACAAGAAGGGGAAGTACCAGAATCAGCACGGGGTCACGCTGCCACGGATCTAGCGCGCAGCGCGCCTGCTCGGCGCTAGAAGAGCCCCATAGCGAAGATGACCACTACCAGCACGATGAGCCCCATCAGGAGCCAACCCAGGGTCGGGATACCGCTGCCGGGCTGAACCCGCGCTCTGACGGCGCCGCTGGTAGGTTGTTCCGGCTCTGTGCCGTGCGACGGCCAGTCGGGGGTGTCGTTCACGGCGTCGGCTCCCCCCTGACCGGCCTCTGGATTCTGGAAGCTGTTAGGTCCCTGGCTTCGCTGTGGCATGGCTTCCCCCCTCGCCTGATGGTCTTACCATCAGAACGAGGGCATCAATCGCGCCAGCCGGCGTCAACTGCCGCCATTGTTCCCGTTGTCCTTCGCGCTCCAGGCCGCCTTGAGGTAGTCGCTGTTCATTCGCGCTATCACGTCGATACTGATCTCCTTGGGGCATGCCTCCTGGCACTCACCATGCCAGGTACACCCGCCGAACTCCTCGGCATCCATCTGCGACACCATGCCCAGCACTCGCCGGTCGCGCTCCGGCTGCCCCTGCGGCAGCAGCCCCAGATGGCTGATCTTCGCCGCCGTGAACAGCGACGCTGACCCGTTGGGGCACGCAGCCACGCAGGCACCGCAGCCGATGCACGCCGCGGCGTCCATCGCCGAGTCCACCGCGGTCTTGGCAACCAGTATGCTGTTCGCATCCCGGGCACCACCCGTGGGGGCGCTGATGTAGCCGCCCGAGGCGATGATGCGGTCGAGCGCGCTCCTGTCCACCACGAGATCCTTGACGATCGGGAAGGCACGCGCGCGCCACGGCTCGATGTAGATCACATCGCCGTCCTTGAAATGGCGCATGAAGAGCTGGCACGTGGCGGTACCCTTCTGCGGGCCGTGCGCCACGCCATTGATCATCATGCTGCACATGCCGCAGATGCCCTCGCGGCAGTCGCTGTCGAAGGCGATTGGCGCGTCTCCCTTCCCCATCAGCTCCTCATTCACGACGTCCAGCATCTCGAGGAACGACATGTCCGGAGCGATGTCGCGCGCCTCGTACTGCGCGAACCGCCCCTCGGCTTCGGGTCCAGCCTGTCGCCACACGTGCAGCGTTAGATTCACGGTCGTTTATCTCCTGACTCTCGGCCTCTGGTCGGCGAATTGCCGCGAGGCGCTGATATGGCTACTTGTAACTGCGCTGTGCGAAGGGAATGTGCTCGTACGAGAGCTGTTCCTTGTGAAGCACCGGCGGCTTGTTGTCTCCGGCGTACTCCCAGGCGGCCACGTACGCGTAGTGCTCGTCATCGCGCAACGCCTCGCCCTCTGGTGTCTGGCTCTCCTCACGGAAGTGCGCGCCACACGACTCCCGGCGGTCGAGCGCGTCGCGGCAGATCAGCTCCGAGAGCTCCAGGAAGTCGGAGACACGTCCCGCCTTCTCCAGTGCCTGATTGAGCTCCACGTCGCTGCCTGGCACATTGACGTTCTGCCAGAACTCCTCGCGGATCTGCGGTATGCGCTCGAGTGCGTGCAGCAGTCCGGCCTCGTTGCGCGACATGCCGCAGTAGTCCCACATGACGTGCCCCAGCTCGCGGTGGAAGGAGTCCACCGTCCTCTTGCCGTTTATCGCGAGCAGGCGGCTGGTGCGCTCCGCCACGGCGCGCTCCGCATCCCTGAACGCGGGATGGCTCTCGTCCACCTTCTCGAGTTTCGCTGTGGCGATGTAGTCGCCGATCGTGTAGGGGATGATGAAATAGCCGTCGGCCAGACCCTGCATCAGCGCGCTGGCCCCGAGGCGGTTGGCGCCGTGGTCGGAGAAGTTGGCCTCGCCGGCAACGTGCAACCCCGGGATGGTGCTCATGAGGTTGTAGTCCACCCAGAGGCCGCCCATGGCGTAATGCACCGCCGGGTAGATGCGCATGGGCACCTTGTACGGACTATCGTCGGTGATGCGCTCGTACATCTCGAAGAGATTGCCGTAGCGCTCCCGGATGGTCTGCTCGCCGAGTCGCCTGATCGCGTCGGCGAAATCGAGATAGACGCCGAGACCGCCAGGTCCCACTCCGAACCCATCGTCGCATACGCGCTTCGCGGCGCGAGAAGCGATGTCGCGGGGGACCAGGTTGCCGAAGGCCGGGTAGATCCGCTCCAGGTAGTAGTCGCGCTCCGCCAGGGGGATCTGGTTGGGTGGTCGCTTGTCGCCCTTGTTCTTCGGCACCCACACCCGGCCGTCATTGCGCAGCGACTCGCTCATGAGGGTGAGCTTGGACTGGTGCTCGCCGCTCTGCGGGATACACGTCGGGTGGATCTGCGTGTAGCACGGGTTCGCGAATGCTGCGCCGCGCTTGTAGCTGCGCCATGCGGCGGTGCAGTTCGATCCTCGCGCGTTGGTGGAGAGATAGAAGACGTTCCCGTAGCCTCCGGTCGCGAGAACCACCGCGTCACCGGCATGGGATGTGACGGCGCCGGTCACGAGGTCGCGCACCACTATCCCGCGCGCCTTCCCGTTGATCACCACCAGGTCGAGCATCTCGGTGCGTGGGATCATCCTTAGCCGTCCGCGCCCCACCTCGCGCTCGAGCGCCTGATAGGCGCCGAGGAGCAACTGCTGACCCGTCTGGCCACGCGCGTAGAAGGTGCGCGAGACCTGGGCGCCGCCGAAGGAGCGATTGGCGAGCAGGCCGCCATACTCGCGCGCGAAGGGAACTCCCTGCGCCACGCACTGGTCGATGATGTTGAGGCTTATCTCGGCCAGGCGGTACGTGTTCGATTCGCGCGAGCGGAAGTCTCCTCCCTTCACCGTGTCGTAGAAGAGTCGGTAGACCGAGTCGCCGTCGTTCTGGTAATTCTTGGCTGCGTTGATCCCCCCCTGCGCGGCGATGCTGTGTGCACGCCTGGGAGAATCCTGGAAGCAGAAGCACTTCACGTTGTAGCCGAGCTCGGAGAGCGATGCGGCCGCCGAGGCGCCCGCGAGGCCGGAGCCCACAACGAGGATGGTGTGCTTCCGCTTGTTGGCCGGGCTCACCAGCTTCATCTCGAACTGGTGCCTCTGCCACTGCGTCTCGATTGGCCCGTCGGGCTCGCGCGATCTCAGTTCCATGCTCATCTCACCCACCCGAAGAACACTGCCAGAGGAACAACCGTGAAGCCGGCCCAGACCACTATCGCCACCCAGAGCGCGACGGGGCGCCGCTGCGGGTTAGCCGAGGGATGGTTCAGGCCGAGCGTGCGGAAGGAAGCCCACGCGCCGTGGAAGATGTGCGCCCCCAGCGGGATCATTGCCAGCACGTAGATCAGCACCACCCACCACACGTGGAAACCTCCCACGAGCGTGGAGTAGATATTGCCCTCGATGAATGGCGCGGGGCGTATGGTGCCGGTTGTGAGGTGCAGGAGGTGGAAGACGATGAAGAGTACGATCACCACTCCGCCCCAACGCATCGACCGCGATGCCAGCGTGGCTGACTGCGGCACCTTACGGGCGTATGCCACGTTGCGCGCGGCCCGATCGATGCGCGTCAACTGCCATGCGGCCACGATGTGCAGGACCACTGCGAGGAGCAGGATGATCCTCGCGACCCAGAGCAGCTCGCCAATGGAATTGTGCAGGAACGACGAATACGCATTCAGCTTCGTGGGCCCGGCGAACACCTGCAGATTGCCGATCATGTGCACGGTCACCCATGCTATCATGATCAGACCGGTGGCTCCCATGACGATCTTCTTGCCGATCGTCGATCGCCAGAAGAACCGCACTCGACCAAGTGCCGCCGTGCCGTGCCGCGCGGGGGCCGTGATAGGACTGCTCAAGAGACTATCTCCTCGACGCTGGAGTGGCGAGCAGCAGGCTGCTCGCCACTCCGGGATCCTAGATTTGTACGGTTGCCATCGGTCCGCGCACCGCATCCGCGCTCTTCACCAGCGCGGCGCGCTCGGCATCCGTGAGCTCCACCTCGATGATGCGCTCCAGCCCGGCGCGGCCCAGCTTGCAGGGCACGCCCAGGAATATGTCGCGTAGTCCGTATTCGCCCTGGAGCCATGCTGCACAGGGCAGGATGCGCTTCTGGTCGAGGACTATCGCCTCGCACATCTGCGCCGCGGCCGCGGACGGAGCGTAGTAGGCCGAGCCGGTCTTGAGGAACTTCACGATCTCGGCGCCGCCCGTGCGCGTACGTGCCACGATGGCCTCGAGCTCCTCGCGCCCGAGAAGCTGGGTCACGGGAATGCCGCTCACGCTGGTGTAGGAGATCAGTGGCACCATCGTATCGCCGTGGCCACCGAGCACCATTGCCTGGATGTCGCGCACCGAGACGTCCAGCGCCTTCGCTATGAAGGAACGATAGCGCGCCGTATCGAGCACACCGGCCATCCCGATCACCCTTTCACGTGGGAAGCCGCTGGCCTTGAGCGCGACGTAGGCCATGACGTCGAGCGGATTGGAAACCATCACGAGGATCGCGTTGGGCGAGGTGCGCGCGACCTGTTCGGCCACCTGCTTGACGATTCCCGCATTGGTGTTCAGCAGGTCATCCCGCGACATCCCAGGCTTCCGCGCGATCCCCGCCGTTATCACTACCACGTCCGAGTTCGCCGAATCGTCGTAGCTGTTGGTGCCGACGACGTGCGAGTCGAATCCCTCGATGGGGGCCGACTCCCACTGGTCCAGCGCCTTCCCCTGGGGAATGCCATCCACGACGTCCACCATCACCACCTGGCGCGCGAGCTCCTTCTCCGCGATACGCTGAGCCGTGGTTGCGCCCACGTGCCCTGCCCCGACCACCGTGATCTTGTTGACCATTCCGTTAGCTGATTCTCTGTGTGAGTTATTGCGAGATCAAAATGTCCATACCAAACTGCGCGACCGCTCGGTGCAAAGCAACCGCGTGATCCATGATCTCATCGATACGAATCATGGCCTGCTGGTGTGACACGCGCATCGACCCATTCGCGGCTCCCGTCGGTATACTCCTCGCGCTTCCAGATGGGCACTCGCCGTTTGAGCTCCTCGATGATGTAGCGTGAAGCCTCGTACGCCGCTGCTCGCCGCGGGTGGGCCACCGCGATGGCCACACTCGCCTCGGCGACAGCCAGCCGGCCGAGGCGGTGCTCCACTGCGATGTCGCTGGTACCGAATCGCTCCGACGCCTCGCGCACGATGGCCTGGAGCTCGCGCTCGGCCATGGGCCCATAGGCGGCATAGTCGATCCCGCTGACCTCGCGCCCCTGATTCATGTTGCGGACGTTACCCACGAAGAGGATGGCTGCTCCGTTCGCGGCGGCGCCGACCTCGGCGAGGAGTGCACACGGGTCGAGCCGACTCGAGACGATGGCGGTTCGCATCTCAGCCCCCAGCCACTGGCGGGATCACCGCGAGCTCGTCCCCGGCTGAGAGAGTCGCGTCGGTGTGCGAGTACTCCAGGTTGATGGCCACGAGCGGAGCTGGTGGCAGTCGATCACCACCTGGCAGCGCACGCAGATGGGCGAGCGCATCCGCGACCGTGGCGCCAGCCGGCAGCGTGATCGGCACACTCTCCCGACCGAGCGCGTCGGCGTACGAGGCGAAAAGGAGAGTGTTGATGACCATGGACTAAGAGTGTTCGGGTGGAATGACGTGGACAAGTGAGAGTCGTTCATGGCAGAGCGCCCCGGCGTTCTGGCTTGGCCAGCGTCGGGGCGCTCTGATCGATTCCGTTGTGCCGGGAGCAGCCAGCGTGCTCACGCCGCTGGGCTTTCCTCACCAGCGCCATCCAGCTCCGCCACGAGGGCGCGAAGCTCCTTCGATGGCTTGAACACCGGTACTGGGCGGGCGGACACTTCCACAGGCGAGCCGGTGCGTGGATTGCGTGCCATGCGAGTCTTACGCTGCCGGATCTTGAATGTCCCGAAGCCGCGCACCTCGATGTTCTTCTGTTCCTTCAGCGCTTCCTTCACGGCATCGAGGAATGCGTCCACCACCCGCGCGCAGTCCTTCTTCGAGATCATGGGGCCGGCTGTGCGGGATATCTGTGCGGTCACACGCTCGACAAGGTCGGCTTTGGTCATTCAGTAACCTCGTGTCAGACGGTCGCCAACGGGCGAATCGTGTTTCGAACTTATGGCCTTAATTGTTGTGTGTCAAGCGTTTGGCTCACTTGGAACGGCTGTTCGATCGCACTGCATCCATGAAATCATTGAAGAGCGGGCGCGCGTCGTGCGGACCGGGTGCGGCCTCTGGGTGGTACTGCACAGCGAACACCGGTAGCTCGCGGTGCCGGAGCCCCTCGACAGTACCGTCGTTCAGATTCACGTGCGTCACCTGGAGCGCTGGAGCGCCGGCCACCTGGACCTCCTCTCCGTCCCGCGCGGTCCCGGCCACGGTGAAGCCGTGGTTCTGCGACGTGATCAGCACGGCGCCCGTCTCGACCGAGCGGACCGGATGATTACCGCCGTGATGGCCGTAAGGCATCTTCTCGGTCCTCCCGCCATACGTGATGGCCAGGAGTTGGTGTCCCAGGCAGATTCCCAGGATGGGTATTCCCCGCTCCGCTATCTCGCGGATGATTGGCGGAGCGTAGCTCACGGCGGCCGGGTCGCCCGGGCCGTTTGAGAGGAATACACCATCGGGCTTCATTGCGAACACCGCCGCAGCAGGTGTATCGGCGGGGACAACCGTCACGCGGCATCCGTGCTGCTCGAGCAGTCGCAGACTGTTGCGCTTCACCCCGAAGTCGTAGGCCACGATGTGTGAAGCCGCGCCAGGATCGCCCCACGTATACGGCTCGCGGGTGGTGACCAGCGATGCCAGGTCCAGCCCTTCCATCGACGGGCATCCCTCCAGCTCGACCGCGCTCTCGGCGTTCGGTCCCTCACCGACTCCCATAAGGCCGCGCATCACGCCAGATGATCTCAGATGTCGCGTGAGTCGCCTGGTATCAACCTCCGCCAGTACAGGGATTTGCGCGTCGTTCAACCAGCTTCGTAGATCCCCGGTCGCTCGCCAGTTGGATGGGTTATTGGAGAGCTCGCGCACCACTACTCCGGCCACTTGCGGCGCGGCGGACTCCGGGTCCTCGTGGTTGACGCCGTAGTTGCCGATCATGGGCGTGGTCATCACCACGATCTGCCCCCGGTACGAGGGATCCGTGAAGACTTCCTGATAGCCTGTCATGTTGGTGGTGAAGACCACCTCGGCTACCGTCGGAGGGAACGGGCCACTGACATCGCCGTGAAAAAGGGTCCCATCCTCGAGGAGGAGGAACCCTGGCTCCGAATTCGTCGTGCTCAACGCGTCTACCGTTTTGGCGGGGTGGCCGTCCCCTCGCTGGAGGGCTGCGGCGCTGGGGTTGCTGGTTGTAGAGGAACGGCCGGTGCGGTCGTGCCCGGAGCGGGGGCGGTGGGCGCCGCCTGCTGCGAGAAGGGCTCATCCAGCACCGACTCTGGAACCGCCGACTGGGTTCCCATGAGCTGCAACACGAACGCGAGGGCCATGAAGAGCCCTCCTCCCCACCAGCTCGTACGGGTGAGCAGGTTGGCGGCCTGGCGGGTTCCGACGAACGAGTCGGAGGACGACGATGCGCCACCGAAAGCAGCGGAGAGGCCACCGCCCTTGCCGGCCTGCAGGAGTACGACGCCGATCACGACGAAACTGTCTATGACCAGCAAGATGAGAATGAAAGTATACATCGCGCACGTGGAGGTTGACGTGACCTAACCCAATTAACCTACCGGGCTTAGCGCACAGGGTCAAGTGCGAGCTATAGCCGCCCAGACGTCGGCTTCGAGGCTGGCACCACCGGCCAGGACGCCATCAACCTCTGGGGCGGCCAGCAGCGTGGCGGCGTTGTCGGAGTTCA
>DATCXG010000542.1:0-8800 GCA_036565945.1 Gemmatimonadaceae bacterium | reverse complement strand
GAGCGGCGGCGCACGACCAGTGAGGCTCGTGGCCACATCGAACGCTTCAGAGAGTCAGCGACGTGGACGCGCCCGCTATCGCCCGCCAGCCGGCGTTCCTCTTCAGCGCACCGAACGCTGGGGGGTGCCACTCTCGGTGATCGCGCACGTGTTGCTCGTGGCGCTGCTGGTCTCGCCCGTCTTTGGTCCTTCCGATCCACTCACACAGCTCGGAGCAGGCGGAGCGGGGCCGAGCGGTGGTGGCGGTGGCGGCGGCGTGCTAGCTGGACTTCGCGCGTCGTCGGCCAGCGGCGCTCTGTCTGCGGGAGAGCGACTGCGCTACGTAGGAATAGCTGCCGATGCTGCGCCGCTCCTCCCGCAGAGTGAGCCCACAACGCCCACCGTCGAGCCGCCACCGGACCGTACACCAGAGAAGGACAAGCTCGAGCCGCGCAAGCCCGAGGTCGAACCCGTCTCGTCGTTAGCCACACGAGCGCCTTCCGTTGGTATAGCATCGCCGATTGCATCAACCGGCGGTGGGAGTGGAGGAGACCGTGGAGGCGCGGGCGGTGCTGGTCCAGGCGCCGGAGGCGGAGTGGGCACTGGCATCGGCCCCGGTCGCGGCTCGTCCACCGGGATGGGCACCGGTGGTGGTGAGGGAACCGTCTACCCGGCGACTCCCGATTTCCTGGTGATGCCTGCCCTGCCAGTGCCTGCGAGCGTGCGGGGGAAGACCATAGAACTTCGCTTCACACTCGATGATCGAGGGAAGATCCTCAAGGTGGAATTCGACCCCACTGGTGACGGAAGCTATGACCGCCAGCTCCGCACGCGTCTCGCTGAGTTTCGTTTTCGCCCCGCTCACAGGATGGATGGGACTCCAGTTCCTTCCGTATATGTGACTCGCCTCACCCTCTAGCATACAGTTGGGTCGGAGTCGTATCTTGTCTGGTCGAGATGGCCTGTTGCACGACCGATTGCTAGCTTGGCGCGAGCACCTCCGCTGTACCCCACAGACGTCCACTACCGGTCCATGCGATCCCGCCGGCCGGATTCCACGCAGAATCCCTGAAGACAGTCTATGACGATTGCGGTCGCTGAACGCGGCGAGGGCACACAGCCGCCCACAGACTTCGTGAAAGCCCTGACCCTCACCGACGCGACCATGCTGGTGGCGGGGACGATGATCGGCTCGGGCATCTTCATTGTTTCGGCCGATATTGGTCGGCAGGTGGGTTCCCCTTTCTGGATGCTCGTGGTCTGGGTGCTCACTGGGGTGATGACGCTGCTCGGAGCTCTGGCATATGGAGAGCTGGCGGCGATGTACCCGCGGGCCGGCGGACAATACATTTTTCTGCGCGAATCGATGGGTCCACTCATGGCGTTTCTCTATGGGTGGACCCTTTTCATGGTTATCCAGACGGGTACCATCGCGGCGGTCGCGGTGGCATTCGCCAAGTTCCTCGGCGTGATCTGGCCGGCCAGCGCTCCGGAGCTCTACTGGTGGTTCCCGCACCACACCGTGCAGACCGGTGGTGGTCCAATCGACTTGGGGCTCAGCCCTCAGCGGCTCGTCGCGCTGGCAGTGGTCTGGTCGCTCACGTGGGTCAACCTGCGCGGCGTGAGGGAAGGGAAGTTTGTTCAGACCACTTTCACCATCGCCAAGGCTGGCGCGCTGGTGCTGCTGGTGATTCTCGGGCTCACCGTGGGGCGCAACGCGACTGCGGTGACGGCGAACTTCGCGCCGGGCAACTTCGTGGGGACGACGAGCATCACCAGCGCGTTCGTGCTGGCCTTCGGGGCTGCGCTCGTCGGCTCGCTGTTCTCCAGCGATTCGTGGAACAATGTCACGTTCGCGGCGGCTGAGGTGCACAACCCCAAGCGCAATCTGCCGCTCTCCCTGGCGCTCGGTACTGGCCTGGTCACCGTTCTCTACCTGCTGGCCAACATCGCCTATCTCAATGTGCTCCCGCTCCAGGGAGTACAGGATGGCGCCACGGTGCTCGCGCGCGGCATGTCGTTCGCCACTGAGGACCGCGTCGGGACCGCAGCCGCGGAGGTGATCTTTGGCGCGAGTGGCCAGACGCTGATGGCCATAGCGATCCTGGTCAGCACGTTCGGCTGCAACAACGGGCTCATTCTCTCCGGTGCCCGCGTGTACTACGCCATGGCGCGCGATGGTCTGTTCTTCAAGAAGGCCGGAGTACTGAACGCACGGCGAGTGCCCGCTGCCGGTCTGGTGATCCAGGCGGTGTGGGCGTCGTTGCTCTGCCTCACGGGAACCTACGGCCAGCTCCTCAACTATGTGATCTTTGCCTCGCTGGTCTTCTACGTGTTCACTACGATTGGCCTTTTCATACTCCGAGTGAAGCTGCCGGATGCCGAGCGACCGTACCGCGCTCTCGGCTATCCCGTACTGCCAGCGCTGTACATCCTGCTGGCGGCTGGTGTCGCTGTGATTCTGTTGATCGCACCCCAGACGCGTACCCAGGCCATCAGTGGGTTGGGTCTCGTACTGGTGGGAATACCGGTGTTCTACCTCTGGCGCTCGCGCGGAGCCGCACCTCGGGTGTCGTAGATCACACATGCTCGCGCGCTCCATCCACGTGTCGCTTTTTACCTGGCATCAGATTCCTGGTCGTGCCTTCCCGCGCCCCGGCGCTACTGGTGAAGGCACCGGCAGCAAGTTGACCCGCGCACGTCACTTCAGGAGGCGTTGAAAGATGATTCGGCCGGACTCATTGATCCGTCGTGGTCTCAAGCTACTGATCGTGCTGCCACTTGCCTTCGGCGCGATCTCCGTGAGCGCCATTCCGCTCATCGCGCAGGATCCCGCGGGCGCCGTTCAGGCGTCTCCAACTCAACACCGCCCCGGTGGAGAGGCCAACCTCCAGATCCCGGATCTGTCGCAGGTCGAGTTTCACGGTTTGCACGGACACACCCTGCTCCTCATAGGTCTCGTCTTCTGCGCGCTCGGGATGCTCTTCGGGCTGGTGATCTACAGTCAGCTCAAGCGTCTGCCGGTTCACAAGTCCATGGGCGAGATCTCGGAGCTGATCTACGAGACCTGCAAGACGTACCTGATCCAGCAGGGGAAGTTTCTCCTGCTTCTGGAACTGTTCATCGGCTCCGTGATACTGCTCTACTTCGGCGCGCTGCTCCAGTTGGGCGCGACGAAGGTCGTCACCATTCTTCTCTTCAGCCTCCTGGGGATCGCGGGTAGCTACGGTGTGGCCTGGTTCGGGATCCGCGTCAACACGTTCGCCAACTCCCGAACGGCGTTCGAGAGCCTGCGTGGCAAGCCGTACCCACTGTATGCCATTCCGCTCAAGGCTGGCATGAGCATCGGGATGCTGCTCATCAGCGTCGAGCTGGTGATGATGCTCGGTATCCTGCTGTTCATACCCGGCGATTATGCTGGCCCGTGTTTCATCGGATTCGCCATCGGCGAGTCTCTGGGTGCCGCGGCGCTCCGGATCGCGGGCGGAATCTTCACCAAGATCGCGGACATCGGTTCCGACCTGATGAAGATCGTGTTCAACGTCAAGGAAGATGACCCACGCAACCCTGGCGTGATCGCCGACTGTACGGGTGACAACGCGGGCGACTCCGTAGGGCCCAGCGCTGACGGGTTCGAGACGTACGGTGTGACGGGAGTCGCGCTGATCACCTTCATCGTGCTCGCGGTGCGCGAGCCAACTGTGCAGGTTCAGCTCCTGGTGTGGCTCTTCGTGATGCGGGTGGTGATGATCATCGCGAGCGGCGGATCGTACCTGCTCAACGAGGCGATCGCCAGGGCGCGTTACTCGGACGCGGCACGTATGAACTTCGAAGCGCCGCTGACGTCGCTCGTATGGCTCACGTCGATCGTCTCGATCGTCCTCACCTACGTCGTCACCTGGTTCCTGTTGCCCGATCTGGGCGATGGTAGCATCTGGTGGAAGATCGCCTCAATCATGACGTGCGGCACCCTGGCCGGTGCGCTGATCCCCGAGCTCGTGAAGGTGTTCACCTCGGTGGATGCGACCCATACCAGGGAGATCGTCACATCGTCGCGAGAGGGTGGTGCATCGCTCAACATCCTATCGGGCCTGGTGGCCGGAAACTTCAGCGCGTTCTGGCTCGGCATGGCCATCATGGCGCTCATGGCGGTGGGTGCGTGGGTGAGCGGCCTGGGTGGCGCGGTCGGGATGGAATCCCTCATGCTCGCTCCGGCGGTGTTCGCGTTCGGCCTGGTGGCGTTCGGGTTCCTCGGCATGGGTCCGGTCACGATCGCGGTCGACTCGTACGGCCCGGTGACGGACAACGCGCAGTCGGTGTTCGAGCTCTCGATGATCGAGCAGGAGCCCGGCATCGAGCAGGAGCTGAAGCGGGATTACGGATTTGACGTGAACTTCGCGGCGGCCAAGGATTTCCTCGAGGAGAACGACGGGGCGGGCAACACGTTCAAGGCCACCGCCAAGCCGGTACTGATCGGTACCGCCGTGGTGGGCGCCACGACCATGATATTCTCCATCATAGTCGCGCTGACCGAGGGGCTCACCAAGAACATCGATAAGCTGTCGCTCCTGCACCCACCATTCCTGCTCGGTCTCGTGACCGGCGGTGCGGTGATCTTCTGGTTCACCGGCGCCTCGATGCAGGCTGTGACCACCGGCGCATACCGGGCGGTGGAATTCATCAAGGCAAACATCCATCTGGAGGATGTCACCAAGGCGTCGGTGGCCGACAGCAAGAGGGTCGTGGAGATATGCACCCAGTATGCGCAACGGGGGATGTTCAATATCTTCCTCACCGTCTTCTTCTTCGCGCTGGCCTTTGCTTTCGTGGAACCCTACTTCTTCATCGGGTACCTGATATCCATCGCTCTGTTCGGGCTCTTCCAGGCCATCTTCATGGCCAACGCCGGCGGCGCCTGGGATAACGCCAAGAAGATCGTGGAGGTGGAGCTCAAGCAGAAGGGAACCGAGTTGCACGCGGCAACGGTCGTGGGCGACACCGTGGGGGATCCGTTCAAGGACACCTCATCGGTCGCGATGAACCCGATCATCAAGTTCACCACGCTGTTCGGACTGCTCGCTGTGGAGCTGGCCGTCTCCCTCACCGCCGAACGCCCTGGGGGCCTGACTCGCGCGTTGGCAGCCGTGTTCCTGGCCATCGCCCTGTACTTCGTCTGGCGCTCGTTCTACGGCATGCGGATCGAGCGGCGCGAGGACTACACCGAGGCCGCGGTGCCCGTGGGTGCGATGGACCGCTGACAACCCGCACATGGACTACAGCATGAAGCTCCTCATGGAGCATGAGCTCGTAGAGAGTGCCTGGTGGTGAAGGGGCTCCTACGCAGGAAATCTGTCGCCGATTGTGAAGCAGATGCCGAGCGTCGTGGCGGCCTCAAACGCTCGCTCGGCAAGTGGCACCTCACCGCTCTCGGAGTGGGTGCCACCATCGGCGCCGGTATCTTCGCGACTACCGGCACCGCCATAGTCGGCGACGCGCTGAGGCCAGGAGCCGGGCCGGCGATCGTCTTCTCGTTCCTGCTCACCGCCATCGCCTGCGGTTTCGCCGCTCTGTGCTATGCGGAGTTCGCGGCGATGGTGCCCATCTCCGGCTCCGCATACACGTACGCGTACGCCTCGATCGGCGAGTTCGTGGCGTGGATCATCGGGTGGGACCTGATCATCGAGTATGCCGTGGGGAATATCGGCGTGGCCATCGGCTGGTCGGGTCACTTCCGCGAGCTGATCAGACACTTTGGCCTGGATCTCCCCGCCTGGCTTGCAACCGACTACAGATCCGCTCACGACGCTTTCGTCGCCGTGAGTGGCGGGTCGACGGATGCGTTGCTGCAATACCTCGCGTCGGCCTGGCAGGGCGCACCGCATGTGCTGGGCCTCCCGGTGATCATCAATCTGCCAGCGGTGGCGGTAGTGGCGGTGATCACCGTGATCCTCGTGATCGGGATCAGGGAGTCGGCAAACACGAACAACGCGATGGTGCTGCTCAAGATCGGCATCATCCTGTTCTTTCTTGCTGTGGGCGTTTTCCTCATCAAGCCGTCCAACTGGACCAACCCCGCCGCCGGTGGCTTCGCGCCGAACGGGTTCGCCGGTGTGAGCGCCGCGGCCGCGATAATCTTCTTCAGCTACATCGGGTTCGACGCCGTATCCACGGCCGCCGAGGAGGCGAAGAATCCCGGTAAGGACATGCCGTTCGGGATCGTCATGAGCCTGGTCATCTGCACTGTGCTCTACGTCGCCCTGTCGGTGGTGATGACGGGCATGGCTCCCTGGACGACACTCGGCACGGCGGAGCCGCTGATCACCGCACTCGCCCACGCCGATGGCCCGCCGGCTCTCCTCAATTTTTCCCGCTTCGTCATCGCGCTCGGCGCTGTGATAGCCATGGGGAGCGTGCTGCTGGTGTTTCAGCTCGGGCAGCCGCGCATCTTCTTCTCGATGTCGCGTGATGGCCTGCTGCCACCGGTGCTGGCGAAGGTTCACCCGCGATTCAGGACGCCGTACGTAGGGACTATCCTCACCGGAGTGTTCGTGGCGGTGTTCGCCGCCTTCGCGAACATTGCCGAGGTGGTGGATCTCACGAACATCGGTACGCTGTTCGCGTTCGTCCTCGTGTCTGCTGGCGTGATCGTCCTCAGACGCCTGGAGCCCGATCGTCCACGTCCGTTCCGTGTACCCGGTGTGCCGTACACTCCGCTGATCTCGATCGCGGCCTGCGCATACCTCATGTTCCAATTGCCTGGAGTGACCTGGATACGGTTTGGTATCTGGCTCCTCATCGGGCTGGTCTTCTATTTCGCCTATGGATACCGGCATTCGGTGCTCAGGCGCCGTGATGCTGGACTGCCACCAGAGCGCGGAGAGCGAGTCGTGGAGGAAGTGTGAGCGAACCAATCAAGTCAGGGAAGGGGCTTCAACTCCATACCAAGATCCTGCTCGGGCTGGTCATCGGCGCCGTGCTCGGCATACTGGCTAACACACAGTTGGGCGGTACGCACCCGTTGGTGGAGGGGGTGGACAAGTACCTCGCCCATCCCGTCGGGCAGATCTTCCTCAATCTGCTCTTCATGATCGTGATCCCGCTCGTGTTCGCATCCATCGCACTCGGCGTTGCCGGACTGGGCGATCTGCGGCGCGTGGGGCGCGTCGGTGGGAAGACTCTCGGCTACTTCCTGATCACCACGGTCTTCTCGGCCACACTCGGCCTGATCGCCGTGCGACTGTTCCAACCGGGTGGCTCGCTCTCTCCGGAGATTCGCGCGCAACTCATGGAGGCCTACGCAGGCGACGCCGCGTCGAAGATGCAGGCGGCAGCCACGAGCACATTCGGCATCCAGACGCTCGTGAACGTCGTCACGAGGAATCCGGTAAAGTCGGCGGTGGAGCTCGACCTGCTCGGCATAATCTTCTTCGGGCTCCTGTTCGGTGCGGCGCTGACGATGATCCCGTCCGAGAAGGCGAAGCCCATGATCGCCTGGCTCGAGGCGCTGAATGAGATCGTGATCAAGATCGTCGAGATCGCGATGAAGCTGGCGCCCTATGGCGTGGCGGGACTCATCTTCGGCGTGACAGCCCGCTTCGGCTTCGCGCTGCTCAAGCCTCTGGGCAGCTACGTGCTCGTGGTGCTGGGCGCCCTGCTCATACACGTCGCGGTCACGATATCGCTCATAGTGCGGTTCGCGGTGGGGATGTCGCCGCTCAAGTTCTTCGGGCGGATCCGGGCCTCCATTGCGACCGCTTTCTCCACCAGCTCGAGCAGCGCCACCCTCCCTACGAATCTCGCGGTGGCGGAACAGAATCTCGGTGTTCCATCGGGTATCGCCGGCTTCGTGTTGCCCCTCGGCGCTACCATGTGCATGAATGGCACGGCGCTCTTCGAAGGGGTGACCGTGCTCTTCCTGAGCGAGGTGTTCGGGCTGCAGCTCAGTCTCGGGCAGATGGTCGTCGTGATGATCATGGTGGTGATCACCGCGGTCGGCGCCGCGGGGGTGCCGGGCGGATCGATCCCGTTGCTCGTGGGCGTGCTGACCATGTTCGGCATTCCAGCGGAGGGGATCGCCATCATCCTCGGAGTGGACCGCATCCTCGACATGTCGCGCACCACCGTGAACGTGATCGGTGACATGAGTGCCACCGCCTGGGTGGCGAAAACCGAGGGGCTGTGGACCGCCGCGCAAGTGCCCGAGATCGCGGGTCTCGAGGCTAGCACCGCACAGCTGGACGAGAGTCCGGCTTAGCGCAGCATTCCTGTACGACCGGCACTTCGGCATCCGTCAGGTCGAAGCGCTGCTGTGTGCGCGGGCAGGGCCATGAAGTACGCGAGTAGCGCGGCGCAGCTCGGTGTTATGAGTCGGCACGGCCATGTGTATGGCCGTGCCGCGATGATCTCCTGGGGCCGAGCGTCATAAACGGAGTTGACTATTCGCCGGCCGGTTCCAGTTGGCCTGGATGCGCGTCATCGGCTTCGAGCTCGGCTTCACGCGTGTTTCTCGTCGGTGCCAGCTTCTCCGCACCTCTGAGAATTCCGAGGGCCACCTTCACTGCGCCTCGGTCGGGATGTACCTCATCGGCTCTGATCTCGGCCCCGGGGGTGCACGACTTCAGCCGGCGCTCCACTCGCTTCCGGAGGGAGGATCCAGGCGTGAGGAGACCGCCCGCGAACGCCACAGAGCAGGCAGCGCGCTCGTCGGCGAAGAGAGCGCGAGCCAGAGTACGGACGTGCATTGCCAGCTCCTCGGCTGCGAGGGCCAGAATCGCGTCGGCGCGGAGATCTCCGTTGCTGGCCGTGCTCACAACCACCGCCG
>DATCXG010000471.1:0-3286 GCA_036565945.1 Gemmatimonadaceae bacterium | reverse complement strand
GTCCGCCGCATCGCGGCGATCCGTATCGAGAGACCGAGCGCGCTTCACATCTTCACGAGCTCCACGCGACGGTTCTGCTGACGACCTTCTGGCGTGTCGTTCGAGCCGACCGGCTTTGATGCGCCGAACCCTTTTGAATGGAGCCTGCTCTCGTCGATCTTGTAGGTGGCGACCAGATACTGCTTCACCGCCGCCGCTCTCTTCTCGGAGAGTGCCTGGTTAGCCGCGGCGTTCCCGGTGTTGTCGGTATGCCCCTCGATGGTGAGGGAGAGGTCTGCGTGGTCCTGGAGCATCTGCCCGATCTCTTTGAGAGTGGGCGTCGATTCTCCCGCGATCTCCGCCGATCCGGTGGCGAAGAGGATTCCCTGGGTGGCCACGCGACCCTTCTCGGCGAGCGCATCGTAGAGCTGTTTGCCGCCGGCTGCTATGCGGATGTTGGCGATCATCCGCGGAGAGTCGGCGCTCCAGCCGTTCATGTCGATGTAGATGTGATTGGAGCGCCCCAGTTTCGCGTTCGGCACGTTGAGCGCACGATGCTCGTTGGCGTAGAGCTTGAGATATGTGCCGTCCACGGCGATGCGGATCTTCACGGGCGTTTTGCTGGTCTCAGCCCCGAGCGCGCCTTCTCCCCGGATCGGGTCGGCCCTGAGGTAGGCGTTGTGAGTGTCTATCTGCAGGCGCGGGGACTCATTCGGCTGCTCGCTGAGGAAGTTGATATCCATGGCGTTCCCGGAGCCCGCGAGATCGAACTCCATGGTGAAGCGCTCCGGTAGCGTCTCGGGGAGAGTGATCCCGAAGACGTCGTCTCCGCCGGAGCGCAGCCAACGCTGACCCTGCCACTCGACGATCTCCATGTTCCCGCTGCGGAATTCGAGGCGTCGCGGGAAGTTGCCCACCTTGTCCTTGCTGAAGTCGTCGACGAAGATGGGCCGCTCGCCGGGCACGAAATCGTAGTTGGCCCACGCGCCCTCGCCGGGTCGGGATGGAGCTGCTGGTGCGGCGCCCGCTCCGGTGCCGTCACCCTGCGCAGCGGCGATCGCCGCCGCCGAATCGGCTCCCGAGACCACGTCTCCACTCTCGTCGGTCACACTCACCTGCTTGCCCTGGTCCTGCGCGTTGCGGATGCACGCGGCGTCGCTGGCGAGGCACACTATCACGTTCTCGGTCTTGTCGAGCGCTTTGTCGGTTGCCTGGCCCGCGCGCTCCGCCCCGCGCTCCACGACCTTGTCCTTCGCCTGCTCTTTTGCCGCCTGCTTGATTCTCTTGAAGATCCCCTGTGCCTTGGAGCTTGAAGGAAGAGCCGCGGATGCGAATGCGATTACTGTGAGAGTGGCCACTACGGACCGCCAGCGGATGTGCGACATGGTGACTCCATGCGTCGGGGGGTGAATCCCGGCGGGCGTGCCCGGGATGTCTCGCTGGTCGCGGCCCTCGAGCGCGTGGCCAGCTACTGTGGCCGAGGCATTGCCTCGTGCGTTAGTGCGGTTGATCATGGGAGCTCCACCGAGACGACAGTGGTCGTGTCGAGCGCTCGCTCGTCGGCACCATCGCCGGCCAGCGCAGCCACCTTGTAGTAGATCCTGCGAGCGCCGTCCCGAGGCGTCCCCGAGTGCTCCACGTCGATCACGCTGGTGGGACCGGCCGAGCTACTAGCTCCGCACGCGTTTCGGGCGGGCAGCACACCCCACGGTCCGTCTCTGGTGTTGCTCACGTATACCACGTAGCGTCTGGCAGCCGGCAGCGCGTTCCAGTGCAGTGCTACCCGACGGCACCCGGGCGGTCCGGGCTTCGCCTCCGCTCCATCCGCCACGAGCCGGGACACTGTGGCTGTGAGGCTTGTCCGGAACGAGCTCTGGGCGGACGTGCCACGGAATGGCAGCAACGCCAGTGTGCAGCAGAGGACCGATGAGAGTGCGTGGAGCGGGAGCGGCAAGTTTCCTCCGAACCCATGATCTGGTAGTTTCAGACGAGCCCCACTCGAGCCAGATGATGGAGACGAGTGGGCGCTCGCATGTTCGGGGGTACAAGCTAGGCGCGCTTCTCAAACCATCTTCTACATGTCAAAATGGTGCGCCGTAACGACTTCCAACTGATCACGCTGGGGCGCCTGGCACTCGTTTCACCGAGCGACGAAGATGCGTCGGTGGAATTGCGGCGTCGGAAGCTCGTATTGCTGGTGGTGCTGGCGCTCGCGGAGCGGCCGTACACCCGCGAGTCGCTGGCCGACATGTTCTGGGGTGAAGAGGAGGAGGAGCGCGCACGCCATTCCCTGAGCGATGCGCTCTCGCATTTCAGGCGTGTGCTGGGGCGTGGTGCGATCGCCCACCGTAAGAACGACATCACGCTCTCCGAGGATGTCCGACTAGGGGTGGACGCTCTCGAGTTCGCCGCCGCGTGTGACACCCGCGATAGCGCCAGCGCCGTGAAGCTCTACGGCGGGCCCTTCCTCGACGGAGTCTTCGTCGACAGGTCGCCTCGCTTCGAGGAATGGGTTTCGCGCAAGCGTGACCAGTTCGCGCGGATGTTCATCGGTGCGTGCGAGTCGGAGTGCATGTCCCTGGCAAGGTCGCGCCGATGGGATGATTGCGCAGCGCTGGCGCGCCGCTGGTTGTCCGAGTCTCCACTCTCAACCGATGCGGCCCTCTACCTCATCAACGCCATCAAGGCTCCGGGCACGCGCGACGCGGCGTTGTCCGCGCTCGCCGAGTACGAGGCACTCTCCGACCGACTCGAGCGCGAGTACGATCTGCAGCCGGACCAGCGTGTGTCGGCGCTGGCGGCAGAGCTTGCCGCACGCGTGGCAGCAAGGCAAGGAGGAATATCGGCGGTTGGCGACGGTGCTCCTGGCCCGTCGCCACCCCGAGCGTCGGGGGGGGCAGGAGCAACAGATGCCAGTGCAAGCGGTAGCAGTGCAACCGGTGTCGGTGCAACCGTTTTCGGTGCAACCGGTGCTAGTGGAACCGGTGTCGGAGCATCCGACGTCGATGCGTCGAACGTCAGCGCAACCGATGCCCATGTATCCGACCGAGTTGCATCTGACCGAGTTGCATCTGAAGGCGCCGCATCTGAGCGGGCCGCACCCGAGCGAGTCGCATCTGACCGAGTCGCATCCGCACGCGGCGCATCCGAGTCGTCGCGCGCTGGTTCCGTCGACCATCCGGCGGAGTCGGATTCTGATCCCCACGCATCCCGGAGCCAGGAGCGGTTGTCAGAGGCCCGAAGGCGAACGCTGCTCGCGATTGGTGCCGCGGCGTTGTCGCTGCTGCTGATCACCGCCGGTACCTTC
>DATCXG010000450.1:0-6095 GCA_036565945.1 Gemmatimonadaceae bacterium | reverse complement strand
GCGCGGCCGTACACCTCTCGGACGCAGCAGGCGTTCGCGTTCGCCGCAGCGAGCGCCCGAGCAGCCGGGCATGCGGAGGTCGGTGTGGAGCACCTGCTCGTCGGGCTGCTCCGGGAGCGGAAGAACTTTGGCGCGCAGGTGCTGCAGCACTGCGGGCTGACCGTCGACCAGGCGGTCGCGCACGTGCAGCGACTTGGCACCAACAGTCGCCCGGCTTGAGGTGCGTCTGCCCAGCATCACTCTGACCTCTCATCAGATGGAGCGTGCGCCAGGCACCCTCTCGCCAGACCGCCGGCTAACGAATCGTTGCACCGGACGAGCGCGCGAAGACGTCCATGTGAGCGCCTGGCGAGATCACGGTAAATCGAGCATCATCGCGCCTGGCGAGTGAGCGCTCGCCGGTGAACTTTGCGTTAAGTGGCCACGACTTCTCAGGTGGGAGAAGAGCTGATGGACCTAGATCAGCACACAGCAATCGAGCAGGAGCTTGCCCGGCTCGGGCTGCGGCTCATGGATCTGCCGGGGCTCGCGGTCGGCCCCGGTGGGTTGGATGGCTTGCTCCAGCACCTGCGGGGCCTACCCACCGGCGCGACCTGGCACGACGTGCTCCCCGAGCTGCCGCGCCATTGGGTACCGGGTCGCCCGGAGACCTGGACGACGCGCTACCGGCCGTTCGGCCCATACGACTATCAGGAGCTGCCGACCGGGCCGGCCGTGCACGTCAGCTGGCCAAGGGACACCGATCCCGAGTGTCTGAGCACCCTCCTCGCGGCAGCCCGTGCGGCCAGGAAGCCGGTGTACGGCGCGGGATTCATCGAGATCGCCAACTCTGAGTGGCGGACGCTCGATGCGTTCATCATCCTCGAGCGCGGCACCTCGCAGGACGATCTCGGTGGCTTCCGAGACTGGCTCGAGGAGGAGCGGGGCGTGCACGTTGCTTCGGTGCCGCGAGACGGCACGGAGGACTACCTGCTGTAAGGTGCGGCGGTCGATCCGTCGGAGGCAGCGCCGTTGTAGCCGACGAAGCGTCGCATGCATAGTGTACGAGACTGACCGAGTTCGGCGCTTCGCGGTTAAACACTAGGGCGTTAGGTGGCAACACGGACCATAGAAGCTCAACTAGCGATGCATCCCGGAGACTCGATGAATGAGGGGCATAGTTCGGAGGGTCAGTCGGGCGAATGGCTTCGCGGCTATCGAGACCTCGGCCGGCGACTACACCGTTGCAGAACTGCTCGGTGGTGAGTTAGAGCCCAGAGATCAGGCAGAGGGAGATCTGCAGTCGCTAGGCGGTAGAACTCTGCGCAAGCTCCCGAGCGGCCAACGCTTGAGCGTATTCATCCGGGATTGCTATGCCAGCGCTGCTCGCGCGGGCGAGCTTCTCGGCCCTCCATAAGCATGGTCCTACAGGCGGCAAGTGAGACTGCCACCTAACGAGACGTTGCACCGGACAAGGGTACTTGCACCATTTTTGTAGACACTTCCACCTAACCAGCCTGGAGTGTCACCGATGCCACGAGCAGGGCCACGGAAGCTTCATAAGTACAGCGACGAGTTCAAACTGACTGCCGTCCGATTGAGCCAGCAGCCGGGGATTCAGGTGAAGACCGTTGCAGCTGCTCTGGAGATCCACCCCTTCATGCTCTCCAAGTGGCGGAAGGATGCTCGAGATGGAAAGCTCCGGGGCAAGGTCAGGAAAGCACCGTCGGCTGGCCCCGCGCGTGAGATCGCCCGGCTAGCGGCACTCGAGAGGGAGTACGCGATCCTCAAAGAGGAGCACGAACTCCTAAAAAAAGCCATTCGGTTCTGTTCCGCTCGAAAGGCGACGCGTTCGCCTTCATCGACACCGAGCGCGCGCACTACAGCGTGACCTCATTGTGTCGGCGCTACAGCGTGACCACCGCTGGGTTCTATGCCTGGCGCCGTCGCGGCGAGAGCGCCCATGCGGAGCAGGACCGTGCTCTCTCGAGCGAGATCCGACGCCTCTTTCTCCTCCATAGGGAGCGCTACGGCAGCCCGCGCATCCAGCGCCTCCTCTCGAGCGCGGGCTGGTCGGTCAGTCGCCGTCGCGTCGCTCGGCTCATGCGCGTGGCAGGGCTCCGGGCGAGGGCGGTGCGCGGCTACCGAGCGAAGGTGAAGGTGCATCAACTCTACGCCCGGCATCCGAACCGCCTCTGGAAGGTCCACGTGCACAGGCCGAACCAGGTCTGGGTGGGCGACATCACCTACCTACGGGTCGGTGGCAGCTGGCGCTACCTCGCCATCGTCATGGATCAATACTCCCGACGCATCCTGGCCTGGACGCTGACCCGAGAGCGGACCGCGGCGGTCACCTGTGCCGTGCTCGCGCGAGCGGCCCGGCGCCGAGCCACCCGTGGGGTGATCTTCCACAGCGACCGAGGCTCGGAGTACATGGGTGCCCCCTTCTGCACGCTCCTCACCCGACTCGGCATACTGCAGAGCGCGAATGTCCGAGGGCCGGGCGATAACGCGCACGCCGAGTCGTTCTTTCACTCGCTGAAGGCAGAGCTCACGCGCGGCGTGTGCTTTCACACGGACCGAGTGCTCCGAAAGCAGCTGGCCCGCTACATCCGCTACTACAACACCATCCGCTTACACTCGAGCCTCGACTACCTCTCGCCTCTTGCCTTCGAGCGACGCGCGGCGTAAACCATGAGTGTCAACGAAAGTGATGCAAGATCCCAAGCGCTGTGGGGCCTCCATGTAATCGCCTAGCGAGTGCAGAGAGCAGCAGGCATCTTCGTGCCTGGATGGCCGGCGCTTGCCGGTGAACTCTGCGTTAGGTGACCACGGATATCGCGAATGCACGACTGGTTGAGCAGCAACATCTTCGGTGCAGTCATCGGCATCCTCCTTGGTGCCACGCTCATCGGTATCCGCTTCCTTGTTAACCCATCACAGCGGAAGCACTTCTCGCTACTGTGGCGGCCGAGCGGGACGCCGGCGAGCATCGCCGCACGCGCGGCGCTCGGGCTAGGCGTCGCTGCTGGCGTCGTGGGATTCATCTACGTCACACAGTCGGTGCCGCCCCACTGGGCCAGCCCGCTGCTCTGGACAGGGTTCGGGGTCACGATGGCGGCGGCGCTCGCCGTCGGGTTCACGGCTCGTGGAGAGTAACTCTCAGACGACCAAGAGCACGCCGGCCATCACGACCGGGTCACCTAACGAGACGCTGAAGTGGACGAGCGCGAGGGGTGTGGAAGTCATCGTGGTTGAACGCCTGGCGAGTCCTCGGTTGATCTAGCATCTTCGTGCTGGCGAGTAGACGCTCGCCGCTTAGCTCTGCGTTAGCTCGCCCCATAGTAACGCTTGACGTTAATAACGTTGGTCGTTATTATACTCCGGTGATCAAGAGCTTCGCGGACCGGGACACGGAGCGCCTATTCCACCGGGAGCGCGTCCGGCGCTATCCCGCGGCACTCCAACGCCCCATGTTGCGCAAGCTGGTGGCCGTTGATGCCGCGGAGGCGCTGGAGGACCTCCGGGTGCCGCCGGGCAACCGGTTGGAGAGACTGAAGGGCGACCGCGCCGGTCAGCATAGTATTCGGGTCAACGATCAATGGCGCATCTGCTTCCGGTGGGTCGACGGCAATGCGCATGACGTCGAGATCGTAGATTATCACTGAGGTCACTCATGACATCTCGCAAACTGACACCCATTCATCCCGGAGAGGTTCTCCTGGCGGATTTCCTGGATCCGCTTGGACTCTCGCAGTACCGATTGGCGCATGATATCAGCGTGCCGCCACGGCGGATCAATGAGATAGTGCACGGCAAGCGCGGGATCACGGCGGACACGGCGCTGCGCTTGGCACGCTACTTCGGAACCACGGAGCGGTTCTGGCTCAACCTGCAGGCGCGCTTCGACCTGGAGGAGCAACGCGATCGGCTGGGGCGGCGGCTGGAGGAGGAGGTCGTGATCCTGGAGCGGGCGAGCTAACGAGACGCTGAAGCGGACGAGCGCGAGAGCGGTGGAAATCATCAGGGTTGGGCGCCTGGCGAGATCGTCGAGCGATCAGCATCGTGGTGCTGGTGAGTCGACCGCTCGCCGCTTAGCTCCGCGTTGAGGCTGTAGAAAAAGGCTTCTTTCGCTCGGCGCTCACGCTCGGCTGGAGTATCGGTCAGCGAGTGGCGAGCGGAGAGGGCGGTGTTCTGTGGAAGATCGGTCTCGTGGTGCTACGCCGCGTAGCGGAGACATGCGAGCTTCTCGATGTTGTAAAGCTTCCACTGGCCGTCGACCTTCTTGCGCCCGCGTAGTGTAAAGCGACGGAGTCCCTTGTTGTAGCGCAGATTCCCGAAGACCGGCTCTACTGCCCCGAAGCGTTTCCCGTACCGCGAGCGATCCTCTGGGGAGTCGAGGCGCCGCTTCATGCGATCGGTGTGGCTCTCTCGTGCATCGCCGGCTCTGCCATGAAAGAAGGCCACCTGGTGAGTCGCGGTCGTCTCCGGTGTGCGCAGGCATCGCGCTCGGTGCGCGCAAGGCAGGCAGTCGCGTTTCGCGCCGCGGAAGTGGTCGGCCACGTGCCCCTTGGTCACGAGGTTCTTGCCCGAGCGATAGAGTGACTTCCCGGCCGG
The DNA here is from genome assembly GCA_036565945.1 of Gemmatimonadaceae bacterium. Taxonomy (GTDB): domain Bacteria; phylum Gemmatimonadota; class Gemmatimonadetes; order Gemmatimonadales; family Gemmatimonadaceae; genus JADGGM01. Next base: position 1,499 of record DATCXG010000450.1, on the reverse strand, counting down.
ACACACGCATGTGCGTGCCTCTGCGTCATAGGTAAAATCGCTCGGCTGGTAGATCTCGAGCTTCCGCTTGCTGGGCGCACCCTTATCGTGCAGCGGATCCTTCGCCTCCCGGTGTCGCCCCTGGGTGGCGAAGCGCTCATCCCTCCGTCGCATGTCGTTGTCCGCTATCAGAGCATCTATTCCCATCGCCGAGAGCTCTCGCAAGTTGGCCTCGCTGTGGTAGCCCGCGTCCGCGGTGATGAGCGACTCCTCGCCCGAGAGCGCGATGAAGGTGACGTGTTCCTGGCAGACGCGCTCTATGGCGCGGCTGCTCACTATCCCGTGGGCATAGGCACGGAGCACGACCTTGAGCAGCATGGCCGGTGGGTAGGCCGAGGCTCCGGTCTCGTCGTTCCGGTAGCGGTCGTCGAAGTGCGAGAGGTCGATCTCATGGTCGACGAGGTGGCTCACCGCGTGCTCGAAGGTGCCGGGCAGCAGTTGCCGAGCGAGATCGACGGGGGGGGAGGCGTGGGTTGGTGTCGATGTGCTTGTAGCGGGCCATGAATGCGGTGCGTGGAGGGAGGCAGCGAGCTCGGAACAGTATCGCACCAGACACCCGATATTGCCATCCCAGCCTCGGTGCAGCACACTACACCGCGCGGGTTTTTCTACACCCTCGTTAGACGCACCCAATGGTCACGGCGCCTCGTCCCGCACGCTCCTTCACCCCGCAGGCACCAGCCCCGGATCCAACGCTTTCTGGCCAGGGGCTGTCTAAACGTCGGTGACGCGCTGCGCGTTCGGAATGCCAGCGGAGAAGAAGCTTGGACTGCGACGTCAGGTGCTGGTGACAATTCGTTTCTTCTGGACTCTCACTCGGTAGCGCTTCCTCGTCCACTTCGCTGAAGGGCATCCATGCTCGGCTTCGGTAGGACACTGAAATACGCGTACCGCTCCGTGCGCGGGAGCAGATCCACCAGCGTGGCGGTGATTTTGACGCTGGCGCTGGGCATCGGCGTCACCACCGCCGTCTTCAGTATCGTGTACGGCGTCGTGCTGCGGCCGCTGCCCTACCCGGAGTCTGATCGGCTGGTGCGCGTCTGGCTCAGCAATCCGCGGCAAGGCATCGACAAGGACATCACGTCCTATCCGAACTTCGCGGACTGGCGCGCCCAGAGCCGCAGCATCCAGGGGATGGCCGCCGTCGCCCCCGCCGCGCGGAACCTGACCGGGGTGGGCGAACCGCGCGAGCTGCTCGGGGCGGCGGTGAGCGAGGGCTACTTCGGCATCCTGCGGGTCGCTCCCGTCCTGGGACGCGTGTTCACGCCCGAGGAGGAGAACCTCAGCGGACCGAACGTCGTGATTCTCAGCCACGAACTGTGGGCCACGCAGTTCGGTTCGGATCCCGCGGTCGTGGGTCGGGCGCTGAGTCTGAGCGGGGCGCCGTACGAGGTCGTGGGTGTGATGCCGCCCGGTCTGGGCGAGCATGACTTCTGGATTCCGCTGCGCCCGTCGGCAGA
>DATCXG010000447.1:0-4009 GCA_036565945.1 Gemmatimonadaceae bacterium | reverse complement strand
GGCGCAGCCTGTTGCGCAGCGAGATCTATACCCTGGCGAAGCTCCACGGTGGAGTGTCCGAACACCGGCCCGCCGCCGATGGACCAGCCCTCCGAGAAGCGGTAGGCAAAGTTGGGCTGAATGTAGATGGACTGAAGAGACGCCTTCTGGGCAGCGAACCGACCGGAAAAATCCTGCCTCCACTGCGTGGTGAGGCCATAGGGTACGTAGGCGCCGACGCCTGCGGACCACCGCTGATCTCGATTGGTGTAATTCACGAACAGGTGCGGCGGAAATTCCACTGGCGCATCCGCCTCGTCCTCCCGGCCGGTGGTGTCGGCGGTGAATGACCCGAGGGCGGAGACCGAGGCGACGCCGAGGTAGGCCGACCAGCCTGGGAGCGAAGTGGTGGCCGCCGGGTTCCAGTAGATCACGGACGGGTCACCACAGGTGGCGCCGGTCACGGCCTGGCCACGCGCAACTGCGCACGTGCCGACCTCGTTGAGCTGGAATCCTTGAGATCGCGCCATTCCGGGAGAGCAGAGGAGCACGGCTACGGCACAGGTGGCAGCACGAGCGAGTCTCATTCGCAGTCTCCCGAGTCGATGCGGCACGCAGCCACAACGCGCGCCTGGGATGGCGAAGTCGGGCGCCATGAAGCCGGGCCCGGCACGTCGGATCGTCGAGTTGTAACAGTACTCTCAATTTGCGGGCTCGGGGAGGGCTGGGCCCGCCGGGCGGCGCCGAGATGCTATTCCCCTCCAGTTCGGCAAAAACTGTACGAAGCGAGGTGAACGCTCACGGATGCACGCCCAGCGCGTGCACGGCGTACCAGGCACACCACGCGAGCATCCCGGCCAGTGAAGCATCGCCGCCGTTTCCCACCACCCGGCCGTCGGCATCGACGAACTCAGCCGCGAAACCGTTGTCCAGCGGAGCGCGCCGGAGCCACTGCAAGACTATACCTGCGTCAGGACCCAAAAGGCGCGCGCACTGCTGCGCGAGCGAATGGGGCACGGCACCCAGTCCGCGAACGGTGCGTCGATAGACGGAGTCGTAACGCTCCACAGCCTCGTAGAGAGGTAGCCAGTAGGCCGAGGCGTTGGGGTCATCTTCGGTATGTGCCCGCCCGGTCAGATCGATGGCGGAGGCGAAGGTCACCTTCCCGTCGCGCTCGATTGCGAAATGCCGGCGAAGTGCGGCGCGCACGGCCTCCGGGTCTTCCACCAACCGCGCGGTCTCCTCGTCGAGCGTTCGACGGAGCACATCGAGCGCCTGTGCGACCACGGCGTTTCCATGGAGCGTGAACGGGAACGGGGCCGGTGTTCCGGAGAGCGACACCTCTGTGCTGTAGAGCGGCACATGCTGATCGCGCCTGCCCATCAGGTCTTCCCACGAAGCATAGAGCGTATCCGAAACGACGGGCTCTTCCACGAGCTCCTCGTCACCGGTCTCGCGGATGTAGCGGTCGGTGGCCAGGGCGAAGGCTGCCACCCCTTCGATTGAGAACCCAGGCTCGAAGAGGGTTCCGTCGAGGTAGTGCACCCCGTTGCCGGGCGCGTAGCCGTGCAGCTCACAGGTGCGAAGGAGAAGCTCTCGCGCCAGAGAAGGATCGGCGAGCAGGATGGCGGGCAGCGTCCAGGCCAGCGCCTCCCAGTCGCGAACCGTAACGCCGTGCCCATTCCACGGTGCGCGCGACCGCACCAGGTAATAGTGCGCGTCATCCAGCGCGCGCCCTGTCCCGTAGAAGTACGCGAACATCAAGTTGCGATTCACGAGGCGGTCTATGCCGTCGTGCCCCACGGTCTGCTCGAGCTCACGGAGGGAATCCCGCGTGATGGAGAGCAGCTCGTTCCACCCGCGTCGTCGCATGGCGGCGACGGTGGCTTCGGCGCCATCGCGCTCGGGCCCGGCAGCGATATAGAACGCGGCGCTCTGCGCGCTACCCGCCGGGATGGTGAACTCGCGCAGCAGCGAGAAGTGCGGAACGGGCCCTTCGGTGATCTCCACGATGGCCTCGCCCTCAGCGGCCACCGCCAGCGCCGCGAGCGCGGGCTGCGCGCTGCCCTCCAGCACCACGACGTCGCCGAGCGCCCGGACTGCGCGATGCGCGTCATCGGTGGCTCGCGGCGATCGCACCCGGATTTGCCGATGGCCGAGTACCCCTTCGAGCGCGAGCGACACCCGCCGCTCCTCCGTGCCGCGATTCTCGATCCCCAGGGCGTACACCGCGCCGGCGATGTCCGCGTCACGCCCGTGAGGCGCGCAGAGGGTACCGCGAACCACGAGTGAATCTACCGTGCACGTGAAAGTGGGAAGCCAGTTCAGTGCACGTTCCCAGGCCAGCCCGTGCTCGCCGAGCTCACGGCGCACTCCGTCCACGCGGAGCACGGGACGCAGCAGGGGCGGACCCTGTGCCTCCAGAAAGCCCGGCGAGCCCGCGAACTCCACCGCCGCCCGCGCACCGCGATGCAGTATTCCCAGCGCGTACAACGCCCCATCCACCGGATGGATGCAGGGCAGCGACAGCCAATGATTCCCCGTGACCTGCCATGGAATAGCGGACTTCGGGCTGGAATTCACGATCACGCCGGCGTGAGGAGTTGAGCGATGGCCGCGACAGCCGCGGCGATCAGCCGGAATATACGCGAGTTGATTGTGGCGGAGCCATCACGTCCACTTCCGTGCCGCCGTCTCGATCTCCTCCGGCATTGACGGGCCTGGAGTGCGGTGACACACTTGGCTAGCTTGCCGTTTCCCGCACTGTGGGAGCGCGCCTCCCGTCGCCTCACCTCCCATCGTCTTTGCCAAGTGAAATATTCTATGCCGCGTGGTATGCGGAGCTTCTGCTTCATACCGGGCGCCATCGCCATGCTGATGGTGCTCCTTGCCTCTCCGGCGCGCACGCAGGCAGTGCTCGGCTTTGGCGACGATGCGACCACCGTACCGGCCGGTACGATCCGGCTGGGCTTCCTGAACGGCTGGACGCGCTTTGATCAGCGATTCACCGCGCCGGACGGCGGCTACATAGACGCCAACTCCCGCGTGCGCCGCACGCCGGTTTTTCTCGAGATGGGAGTCATGCGGGGGCTGGCACTGGGAGTCATGGTCCCATCTGTCGGGACGAGCGTGGTGGCCACGTATTTCCCCGCCCTCGCGAGCCCGGGCCACGCGGACTCGGTACGATTCTCCGGACAGAGTGCGATTGGTGACGTGGAGAGCTGGGCAAAGTTCACCTGGCTTGGCGCCTCGAGCGAGCAGGAGCGCACGCAGCCGCAGGGCATTCACGTCCGAAGCGCTGTCGTCGCGCTCGCGCGATTGGGCACGGGCAGCCCACCCCATGCATCTCGACAGTTGACGCTCGGCACTGACGATGGCCAGACCGATATCGAGATCGAATCGCAGTGGGACGTCATCATCGGGCCTCGCTTCTGGGTGAGCGCCGTGGGGCGCTACGTGCACCAGTTGCCGGTTACCAGAGTCACCCGCATCGCACCGCGCGATGACCCCTTCACGCCGCCAGTCCTCGTCAACACGCGCATAGAGCCGGGCGATTACTACGAGATCGAGGCAACGCCGCGGCTCTCGCTCGGCAACCACTTCCTCGTCGGCGCGCAGTACAACCACCGGCGCGACAACGCGAGCACTTTCCGGCAGTCCGGCGAGCCGAGCACCCCGGGCGCCCCCGACGATCCGTCCGTCCTGGATGTGGCAAGCTCCAGCTCCACGCGACTCGGCTTCGGAGTGGTGTACTCCTCCGTGGCATCCTACGTGGCTGGGCGTACCCGCCGTCCGTTCGAGGTGAGTCTCCAGTACTTCACACTCGACCGCTGGAGCGACGGGGTGCCGCCCGCCATGCTCGCGGGAGGCGATAGGTCGACCGTCGAGGTGGGGTTGCGATACTATGTGGCGCTGTGGAGGCCCTGAACCGCAGCGCCCAGTAGTTCCCGCGCGTGCGCCAGACTCACATCGCTCTCGGGGTCGCCGCCCAGCATGCGCGCGATCTCCTCGACCCGATCGTCGCCAGCCA
>DATCXG010000433.1:0-4220 GCA_036565945.1 Gemmatimonadaceae bacterium | reverse complement strand
CTCCGCCTCCCAGTCGAACGGATTGCGCAGGACCCGATTGCGGGAACGAATGAGCTCGTCTCCGCTCCGCAGCCCCGCGCGCGCCGCTGGCGACCCAGGTACCACCGCCCGTACGACGGCACCCGATTGCAGTGCCCGACGCGGGTTGGGCGTGTTGGGAAGCTCGAGCTCGATGCCGAGCCACGGGCGCCGGATGGCGCCGTGGAGCAGGAGATCCTCGGTCACGCGCTTCACGCGATTGATCGGAATGGCGAAGCCCAGGCCCACCGACCCGCCCGATGGCGAATAGATGGAGCTGTTCACACCAATCACCTCACCCACCGCGTCGATCAGCGGTCCCCCCGAGTTGCCGGGATTGATCGCGGCGTCGGTCTGAATCATGTCCACGTAGGTGGCGTTCCCCTCCGCGCGCGCCACGAGGTTGCGGCCAGTGCCGCTGATGACTCCGGTGGTCACGCTGGGTTCAGGATTGCCCAACAGGAACCCGTAGGGATTGCCGATGGCAATCACCCACTCCCCGATGAGCAGGCTATCGGAGTTGCCCAGCGTGGCAACGGGCAGGTTCTTCGCAGCGATCTTGAGGACCGCGAGATCGTTGATCTCGTCCTTGCCCAACAGCGTGGCGCCGTAGGTGGTGCCGTCGCGCAGCGCGACCGAGATGGAATCAGCCTGGTTTATCACGTGAGCGTTGGTGACGATCACGCCATCGGCGCGAACGATGAACCCCGAGCCGAGTCCTGGGAGCACGCGATCGCCGCCGCCCCGACCGAAGAACATGTCGAAGGGATCGGGCGAGCGGTGTTCGATGACCTCGGTCTGCACCGTGACCACCGCCGGTGAAACGCTGGCCACCGCGTCGGTAATCCTGGTACGCCGGCGGGGATCGATGGAGTCGATCAACGGCGCTGAGCGCTGAGCGGCATTCGCCACCGAGACTGTCAATCCGCCGTCGGACGAGGAGTCGGACGTCTGGCCCCGACAGCCGAACACGGCGGCCAGTGCGATCAACGTTAACAGTCGCACGTTCAACTCCCGGAACGCGTCCTGGCGATCCGCTGGCTCCACTCGTTCAGGAAGCGGTCGAGTCCCAGGTCGGTGAGCGGATGCACCAGCAGCGCCCGAAGGACAGCCGGCGGAACAGCGACGGCGTCGGCGCCCACCCTGGCGGCATCCAGGAAGCGGCGCGGAGAACGGATGGACGAGGCGACGATCTCGCACTCGAACGCTGAGCGGTCGAAGACCTCACGAACATCGGCAAGCATCACGGCGCCGTCCACGCCGATGTCGTCCAGCCTGCCCACGAATGGGCTCACGAAACTGGCGCCCGCCCTCGCCGCGAGCAGTGCCTGCGCGGCATTGAACACGAGCGTCACATTCACGCGCACCCCGTCCGCCACGAGCCTGCGAGTAGCGATCAGGCCCTCCTCGATCATCGGTATCTCCACCACCACGTTGTCGGCAATCCGGGCTAGCTCCCGACCCTCACGATACATGCCGTCAGCCTCGATGGAGATCACCTGCACGGTCACCGGTCCATCCACCGCCTCACATATCTCGGCCACGTGGGTGAAGGGCTCGCTCTCCACGAGCTCACGGGCGAGCAGGGACGGATTGGTCGTAACTCCATCGATGAGTCCAGTGGCCAATGCCCATCGGATCTCGGCGAGGTCGGCGGTATCGAGGAAAAGTCTCATTCCTGGGTCAGATAGAGGGCGCACGGGTAACGGACGACTTCTAGGAAAAGCCCCTGCGGTGGCGCGGGAGGAGAAGTGTTGCTGTTGTTCGCGGCCGAGAGCAGCGCGGCGATACTTCCCGCCTCACGCCGTCCCGTGGCTGTATCTACCATAGTGCCAACGAGGAATCGGACCATATGGTGCAGGAAACGATTGCCCTCGATCTCGAATTCCAGACCGCCGGGTCGCTCGCGCCACTCCGCGTGTAGCACAGTACAGCGATGATGGTCGAGCGGGCCCGCGGTACCCTGAACAGCGAAGGCGCGAAAACAGTGGTCGCCGAGTAGCGCCGCCGCGTCGGCGTCGAGGGCAGCCCTGTCCAGGGGCCGCGCAAGCGCCCACTCCCAGCGCCGCCGAAATGGGGAGCGCGATTCTTCATCCGTCCCGACGCGATAGCAATAACGCCGCGATGTAGCACTATACCTTGCGTGAAAATCCGGCGTCATATCGTGCGCGGCCGCCACCCATACATCGGGCGGGAGAAGCGCGTTGAGAGCCCGGCGCAACTCGCGCGGCGTCCACTTGGGAGGTACCCTCACCCCCGCCGACTGGCCATGCGCGTGTACGCCAGCATCGGTCCGACCAGCGCCGAGGACGGGCACGCGGCTGCAGCACAGTCGCGACAGCGCATCCTCGAGCACCGCCTGCACCGTGCGCTCGCGCGGTTGTCGCTGCCACCCAGCGAACCCCGCGCCATCGTATTGCAGCACGAGCTGCACGGTGCGCTCCTGCATGCCCCGGAACATATCCTCGCGCGTTCGCATGTCAAGCAACGTGAAACACCCGAAGCGATTGACAGTTCAACACCTACGCCTCTACATTCACGATCCCCGTTCCACCTCCCTCCCGAGGCTCAATAACGTAGGATGCCTCCTCGCACGCTCGCGTCGCTCGCCCATGCTCTCGGCGCCGCATCCAATCTCGACGTAGCGCTCGTGGCGCTCGGCGAGGCGCTCGCTGAGGTGGACCGTGCCGCGCGACTCGCACTCATCCCCTACGACGCCCGCCACAAACTCCTCCTCGAGCGCCTCAGCCCCGATGGCAGTCGCATCGATCGCGCGCGCGTCGACACCACATTAGACCACCTTCCGTCGCGCCTGCGCGCCCCGGTGAGTGCCGGCGGCCAGTTCGCCGACGTGGGCGACGAATCGGACGAGTACGCGAGGCTGCTGGGTATCGCCTCCCCCCTCGGAGAGGAAGTCCTGCTCGCTCTGCGCGGCATTCCGACGGACGGCCATCTCTCGGCCGTGCTCGCGCTCCTCGAGCCACGGCGCTTCTTCGGCACCCGCGTCATGGAGCGCTTCGCCCCGTACGTGGCCCTCTTCGAGCTGGCGTATGCGCGCTTCGCCGAGCGCGAGGCGCGTGACGAGGCGGTGCACACCCTGGAGGACGTCACCCAGCGCGTCCACGGCGAGTACGTGAAGCACCTCGCGGAGCTCGAGAAACAGCTCGCAGTCGCGAGGAACACGCCATCTTCGGTGGCCGCGACTCTGTCCCCGGAGCGCCTTCTGGGTCTGGAGACCGAGGCCGCTCACGCCAAGGAAGACGCGCGGCGCGCCACGCGCCGCGCGGATGCCATCGAGGGGCAGGTGGCCGCGGCCGTGGGCCAGTTGGAGCAGGCGCACGTGGAACTGCATCGGCGGAGCGAGACGCTGCGCCAGAAAACGCGCACGCTCTATCTTATAGATCGTGTGCTATCGCTCGACGCAGTCACTGCCGACCCCAGGCAACTCGCCGACGGTCTCCTCGCCCTCGTGGGCGATGACATGCAGGCCCAGAGGTGCTCGCTCGTGCTACTCGTTCCTGGCAGCCAGGAGATGTACATCGCCGCGTCCAAGGGACTGGCGCCCGAGATTGTCGAAGGACAACGCATCCGGATAGGAGACGGCGTGGCCGGGAAGGTGGCGGCCAGTAGGCAACCCCTGCTCGTGACCGATGTGGCCGACGCACGTGGCCATCCGCTCCTCAGCGACGAATACTTCACCACCGGATCATTCATCAGCTTCCCGCTAGCCTACCACGATAACCTGGTGGGTGTGCTGAACCTTACCAACCGCGCCAAGCGCGGCGTCTTCGTGGAGGAAGATGTGGAGCGTGTACGTTTGCTAGCGCTGGTGATCTCGCTCGTAGCAGCGCGCGCCGGCCTTCCCGAGCGCCTGCTAGTGACGATCAATGCACACTGACGCGCTGGCAAGCGCGATCCGCCAGCTGGCCTCGGGCGAGTCGCTCTCCACGGAGGAAACGGCGAAGGCATTCGACGTCATCATGCGTGGTGAGGCGACACCGGCGCGCATCGCGGCGGTGCTGATGGCACTCCGAGTCAAGGGTGAGACGGCGGCCGAGGTGGCGGGTGGGGCACAGGCGCTGCGCAACGCCATGGTCCATCTCTCCGCCCACGATCCTGCCTCGCTCGTCGACACCTGCGGTACTGGCGGTGGGAGTCTTCAGACCTTCAACATCTCTACGGCAGCGGCGCTCCTGGCCGCT
>DATCXG010000376.1:0-13108 GCA_036565945.1 Gemmatimonadaceae bacterium | reverse complement strand
GCGGTGCTCACCCCATCGGCCAGCTTATACTTCTCGTAGATGAGATATGTCTTCGTCGGCTGCGATGAGTTGTCACCGAGGATGTCTATGAATCCCGGACTCACTATCCGGCCGGTAGCATCGATGACTGTATCGGCCTGGAGTGGCCGGTCGCTCAGCTCGATCCGGCCGTCGCGTCTGACGCCCACATTGAGCGCGCGTAATGCGTTCCCGGTGAAGACCAGCCCGCCCTGTATGGCCATCCTCAGGCTGGCCGGCTGCACGCCTGTCACTGTGGGGCGAGAGTGCCCGAGCAACTTGCCGATCGGTGAGATCCCGAGCGCCACGCCGGCGATCTGCCGCAGCGCCTCCCGCCTGCCCAATGGAGAGCCGTTCAACATGAACGATCCATGTACGGGGTGATGGCCGTGGGTCAGCCGAGCAGCTTGCGGGCCATGGGTCCGGCGATCGGCGACTCCCACTCACGTCCCTGGAACGCACCCCACATGAGGAAGAGCCAGAGGAAGAGGCCGCCGAGCCCGAACACCACCGAGAGCAGCAGCGCGACGAGCCAACCGAGCACGGGCACCATCACGAGCATCCCGCTAAGGACCGAGAACGCTACCGAGATGGCTATCCAGAGGAGGCCCAGGGTGATGGAGTGGGCAGCGTGGTAGCGGACGAAGCGATTCTCCTTCTCCATGAGGAAGAAGAGAATTCCAGTGATGGGGCCGAGCAGGTATGCCAGGGCACCGGCTGCGTTGGGCGAGAGGCCGGTACTGGTGGTCGCGGTGGTATTGGTTGGTGACGTCATGGAGTCCCTCTTGTGTCGGTGTTGGAATCGCGCGCCCGCAGCCCGGGCTCCGCGATGGATGGGCAGCGGCTTGCCGAATCGGTGATCGGGGGCGAAACTAGGCGCCGGAGGTCAGCATGGGCTCACCGGATTATCAGCAGCGCCAAGTCCTTCACCTGATGACACTTGGCGGGCTCGCCGTAACGGACGGGGACAGGGCCCCGCTCGCGGTGAGCCCGCCACGCCGTCGATTGGCTCTGCTCGCGACAGTTGCAGCGAGCGGCGATCTGGGTATCTCGCGCGACAAGCTGCTCTTCTTCTTCTGGCCAGATGGCTCGGAGGAGCGGGCGCGCCACGCCCTCACGCAGACGCTCTACGCGCTGCGCCGCGACCTGGGAGGCGCGGAGATCCTCGCCGGCTCCACGGAGCTGCGTCTCGATCGCGACGTGATGGTGAGCGACGTAGGCCAGCTGCGAGATGCGCTCGCGCGCGGCGATCTGGAGAGCGCGGCCGGGCTGTACGCCGGCCCTTTCCTCGATGGGGTCTTCCTACCCGGACTGCCGGACTTCGAGCGGTGGGTGGAGGAGGAGCGGTCCCGTATTGCGCGTCAGGTATCGGTGGCGCTGGAGTCGCTCGCCGAATCCGCGGAGCGTGGAGGCGACGCCGTGGCCGCCGAGCACTGGTGGCGTCGGTTGGCGACGCTCGATCAACTCAACGCCCGATACGCCGTTCGACTCATGCGATCGCTTGCGGCGCTGGGCGACCGAGCTGGCGCCATCCGGCATGCCCGCGTGCACGAGGCGCTGGTGAGTCAGCAGCTGGGCGGCCAGCCCGATCCCGCTGTCACCGCGCTCGCCGCGCGGCTCCTGCACTCCCCGGCCGCCGCGGTAATCGGCCCCACTTCGGATGGCGGGCCGGAGCCCACGGCGAAGCTGAGGGAGCGGCAGGGTCGAGAACGGCTCGATCCCGATAGTGCAGGTGCTCCAACTCGAGACACAGCAAAGCTGAGGGCTGGGCAGGGTGGAGAACCGCTGGAGATGCAGCCGGCCGCGAATGGTTCTCCGCCCCAGATGCCGGACCGGGAGCGGGCCCACATCGGCGACGGTGCACGTGGCGGTCAGGATGACGGTGAACGTGGCGCCCGGGATGATGGTGCACGCGCCAACTCGCGTGACGATACGCAGTCCCACATGCGGCGCCCTCGCCCACGCCACTGGGCCACACTGGTCGGCGGCGCTCTCCTGGCCACGGCGATGATCGGTTACGCGCTGGTGCGCACTCCGCCCATAAGCGGAGCGCTCGCCCACGAGAGTGAACAGGTGCTCATCGCCGATGTGGAGAATTCCACTGGCGACCCGGTCTTCGATCGGTCTCTCACCGTAGCCCTCTCGGCAGGCCTCATGCAGGCGGACCGTGTCGCGCTCTTCTCTCGGCTGCGCGTGCGCGAGACGCTCGCTCTGATGGGCAGGAAGGGCGCGGACACCGTCATCGACGAAGCACTCGGCCGCGAGATCGCGCAGCGCGCGGGAGTGCGTCTGCTCGTCGTACCGGCCATCGCTCGGTTCGACAGCACCTACGAATTGAGCGCACGCATCGTGGACGCTACCACCGGCGAGGTGGCGGCCATCGAGCGAGAACGCGCACCCCGGCGCGCGGATGTCCTCGACGCGCTCGATCATCTTTCACGCGACCTGCGACGGAGCTTCGGCGAGACCATCCTCTCTCTGCGGCGCACCACTGTCCCGCTTCCACGGGCCACTACGAGCTCGCTCGAGGCTCTCAAGCTCTACGCCGACGGCATCCAGGCCTTCAACAGGGGAGATAACAATTCCGCTGTCACGCTCTACCGGGCGGCACTGGAGCGTGATTCCAACTTCGCCAGGGCGCACGCCAGCCTCGGCGTGGCGCTGTACTGGGCGAACGATCGGCCCGCAGGTGAGCGCCATTTTCGACGCGCGCTCGCGCTCATCGACCGCCTCAGTGACCGCGAACGGTTCCTGGTGAGGGCGCAGGTTGCAGGCTGGCGAGGCGACCGGGCGCAGCAGATCGACATCCTCTCGGCATACCTGCTCAGGTATTCGAACGATGTCGACGCGCGGTCGCAGCTCGCGTATGCCTACCTGCGGGCCCGTCGCTTCGAGGAGTCGCGTGACCTGTACCTGAGAATCCTAGCCGTCGACAGCACCGGTCCCGGCAACATCATCAACCTCGCTACCGCCTACAGCGGACTGCACCAGCCCGAACTAGCAGTGGCGGCCTATCGGCGCGCCTTCGCGCTGGACTCCACCCGCGAGGTAGGTGGTACGCTGAACATCGAGTACGGTGGCGCACTCGTGGAGAGCGGCCGGTTGGATGAAGCTCGCGCAACTTTTCAGAAGATGGTCGAGCTTCGCCCCTCGGAGCAGGCGCGCGGACACCGGTCGCTTGCGTACCTCGACATGTACGAGGGTAAGTACGCGGCCGCCGCCGAGGAGTTGGCCGACGCCATCCTCCTGGACCGGGTGCTTGGCTACGATCTGAGTGAAGTGCGAGATCGACTCCTGCGCTCCCTTACCGTCTCGGAGTTGGGCGACCAGGCGCGCGCGCACGCCGAGCTGGATGAGATCTGGCGGATATTTCACTCGGCGTACCTCGAGCCGACCATGCTCGCCTGGATCGGCAAGGCCGAGGCTCGTGAAGCTGATCTTCCGCGCGCGAGGGAGTTGCTCGACTCGCTGCGCGCGCGTGCCAATGCGGGAAACGACCAGGACCACGCGTCGGCGGAACTTCTGGCTGCCGAGATCGATCTGGCGAACGGGCGTGCGGCTGATGCGCGGCCGCGGCTCGAGCTCGCGCTCAAGCTCGATTCCAATCGCTATGTTCTGGAATCGGTCGCGTACGGCGCCGAGCGGCGCGGCGACATGGCGGAAGCATTGCGCCTCTACGCGGCGCTAGGAGATGGAGTGGAATTCGGCTGGGAGGGGCAACGGCCCTGGGAGCTGGCACCATACCATCTGGGCCTGCTGGAGGAGCGCGTGGGCGACACTGCCGCCGCGCGCGCCGCCTACCAGAAGTTCGTAGCTCGTTGGCCCAGGGCCGACCCCGAGCTTGTCGCGTTGGCGGATGCACGGCGCAGATTGGCCGCGATGCACTGAGGAGAGCTCGGGGAAGCTACCGCAACGGCGCAGGGTCGGCGATCGCCGGCCCTGCCACTACAGGAGTTGGCGCGGCGACTCGGCAGAGCAAGCGATCGTCGCGCGGCTCGATCAGCGGCCGTCCACGTGCAATAACCGTGTCTGGCGTTTGAGCACACGCAGAGCGGCGTAGACGACGAAACTAGATCCGAAGATGGCCATCCAGATCGGGTCCAGTTGTGGCTTGCCCGTAGCCGCGAGGTCAGAGGCAAACTCGAGTACCATGAAAGTCGCGATCAGGCCAAAGAAACCAGAGTACTCGCGCCTGAGCACGTTGCGCGCGGAGAATGGCAATGCGGGAGCTTCCCAGCGAAGCGTACGCGGGATGAACGCCGGCGTCCGCTCGGACCATGACTCATAGTCCTTGCCGAACACGCGGCGCAGGAATTCCTCTTCCGCGAACATGATGCGTTCGTAGTAGAGCCAGAAGACGAGCGTCACCAGTACCGGGACCCACCATTTCATCGGGAACAGCGCCGGTGCGAGCCACATGAAGTAATTGCCGAGGTAGAGTGGATGACGCACCAGGGAGTACATGCCACTGGTGTTCAACCCGGCTGCGACCTGGCCGCTGGTGTTCCGGCCGGAGGTGCCGGCTGGCGCGTGAGCGATCGTGAGGACGCGGATTGCCAGTCCCACCATTCCGACGCTCAGGCAGATCATCTCCCACACGAGGTCCAGGTCCTCGCGACCCTCGGGGTATCGATACGTTCGAAGCGCGAGCAGGATGGGGATGAACAGGATGAGCGGCAGATAGCTGCGCCGGGCGAATAGCCAGTTGCCGGTGCGCTCGAGTTCTTCACGGAGTGCCATGATGGGATACCGGTCTACGGTGGGGAGTCGGGGGAGGAATGCGGTGGTGGGGGTGGTAGCCAACGTCAGGTCGTCGGTGCGCGTGCCGAAGTGCCAGTGTGACTGATCCTAGGTGGTATCGTACGATGACGCGCATTGTTCCGTAAGAAGCGCCGGATGTCCTCGTAGCGGCTCTCGGGTCTGGCAGAGAAGGGGAGCCCACTTCGCGGCCGGCCCGCGCAGCGGCGGTACCAGGCTCGATCGAGCGATAGCACGATGAACGACGAGCCGGATGCGGGAAGTGGAAAAGCGGCCCGGCATCGAGTACCACCGATGCCGGGCCGCTTTCGACGATTACGTGTAATCACTGCGCCCGCTCACACGGGGAACAACATCTCCCTGTACTTCGGCAGCGGCCAGTACTCGTCTCCCACCACGAGCTCCAACGTGTCGCAGATCTCCCGGACGCCGGCCATCTGTGGTACTCCATCCTTGGCCAGCAGTCGCGCCTGCGCCTCGTGGTCGGTGCCCATCGCCTCCACGCACTCCACTATCTTCGCCAGGCTAGTGCGCCGTTCCTGGAGCTGCTCTATGAGCGCTCCCACGTTGTTGGCTGCTTCCACCTGCGGAACCACCGTGATCCCCGCCGCCCTGGCCTGCGCGGCGGCACCCGCCAACGAGCCGTGGTACTCCATGGCCGCCGGTAGCACGATCGTGTCGACTAGCTGGCGCATGGTGTTCATCTCTATCAGCATGTCGTTCACGTAGCGCTCGATGCGCACGTGAAAGCGCGACTCCAACTCCTCGGTGCTCAGGATGCCGAGCGTGGAGAACAGTGTACGCGAGCTCTCGGAGATGAGTTGCTCCAGAGCATCGGGTGTATTGCGCAGGTGCGGGAGCCCGCGGCGCTCGGCTTCCTCCACCCATTCCGCGGAGTAGTTGTTCCCTTCGAAGCGAACTGCGGCAGTCTCCTGGAACGCCTCCTTCACCACTGCAAGCACCGCGCTGGGGATGGATTTCGCTGTCTTCAACTCCTCGCGCAGGCGCGTGGTGAGCTCGCCCAGCGCCTCGGCCACGGTGGCATTCAGCAGCATCACTGGGAGAGCAGTGGACTGCGAGCTGCCCACGGCGCGGAACTCGAACTTCGTGCCGGTGAATGCGAGCGGCGACGTGCGGTTGCGGTCGGTGACGTCGCGCTGGATCGCGGGGAGCTTGGCCACGCCCAGACGCAGCATGGCCTGCTCCGCGTTGCGAGTGGTGCGGCCGTTGGCGATGTCCTCGATGACGCGCGTCAACATGTCGCCCATGAACACCGATATGATCGCTGGTGGCGCTTCGTTGGCCCCGAGCCGGTGGTCGTTCCCCGACGACGCGATCCCCGCGCGCAGCAGGCCGGCATGCCTGTGCACTGCCTTGAGCACGGCGGCGAGCAGGAGGAGGAAGCGGATGTTCTGATCAGGCGTCTTCCCCGGCTTGAGCAGGTTGGAGCCGTCGAGATCGTTGTCGGCCGCGATGGCCATCGACCAGTTGCAATGCTTCCCCGAGCCGTTGATCCCCTGGAACGGCTTCTCGTGCAGCAGAACCTGCAGACCATGGCGCAGCGCAACCTTCCGCAGGGCGGCCATGACCAGCTGGTTGTGATCCACGGAGACGTCGGTCTCTTCGTAGATCGGCGCCATCTCGAACTGGCACGGCGCGACCTCGTTGTGCCGCATGACGATCGGCACGCCGAGCTTGTAGAGCTCGTGCTCCACCTCCGAGATGCAGGCCTGCACCCGCTCGGGGATTCCACCGAAGTAGTGATCCTCGAGTTGCTGACCGCGTGGTGGCGGAGCGCCGATCAGCGTGCGGCCGGCCATCACCAGGTCGGGACGCATCGCGAAGTGACCGCGGTCCACCAGGAAGTACTCCTGCTCGGCGCCCAGCGTGGTGTAGACGCGATAGACCCCCTTGTCGCCCAGCAGCTCCAGCAACTCGATGGCGCGCTGCGAGAGCACATCGGAGCTGCGCAGCAGAGGCGTCATCTCGTCGAGTGCCTCTCCGTTGTAACCGATGAACACCGACGGGATGCACAGCGTGCGCGCACCCGCGTACTCGATGATGAACACCGGACTCCCCGGATTCCACGCCGTGTAACCGCGCGCCTCCCAGGTGGCACGGAGGCCTCCCGACGGGAAGCTGGAGGCATCTGGCTCGCTCTGGATCAGCTGCTCCCCGGAGAACGACTCCACCGGCTCGAGATTCTCGTCGAACGAGAGAAATGCCTCGTGCTTCTCGGCGGTGAGACCGGTCTGAGGCTGGAACCAGTGCGTGAAGTGAGTAGCTCCACGGGAGATCGCCCACTCCTTTATGACCTGCGCCACGGCTGGCGCTATGTCGCGCTGGAGATTCTTGCCGTGCCTGACGGACGACACGAGCTTGGCGTAGATGTCGTCGGGGAGCTTGGCACGCATGTGGGGCGCGCCGAACGTGTTGATGCCGAAGTACTCGGACACCGGGTTCGGTTTAGCTCCGTTCCCGTTGCTGTTGCTGGGCGCGTGTCGCACGGGCCTTGTCGTGATCGCTTGGATGGCGAGCTCACGCGCGGTGAGGCCGGTCGCGGTCATAGAATTCGGGTGCTCCCTTCAGGTTGATGGACGAGGGTGCCGCGCCGGGTATGCGCGGAACGGGCAATGCCAGGGTGAATGGTTCGGCGTGCGCAAGGAGCAATAATAATATTGCTGTTTGCCGAAATCCAGTCGCAATATTGCAGAATGATCATTGAGTAGTGCACAAAATGCACGACTCGCAGATCGGCCTCATCGGCCATTGTGTCCCCGAACAAACCCCGGGAAGGCGCGCTGGCCGGGTTGGCGATCCGCGCGGCTCGGCGTTACACGGACTGCGGCTCCCTCGTCACCTCAATCAATAGCACCAGCCGGCGGTTGCACCGAGGCTTCGTCGTCCCGCCCTTCCCGCCTCACCCAGTGCAGTAGCCTCCCGTTCTTCCCTCCCCCCTTTCCTCCCGTGCCATGAGAACTCGGTGGATCGTGTCGATCTGCTGCCTCCTAGCCAGCGGATGCGGTGGCGCTGAGGGCCCGGTGATTGTTGGCGCCGCGGGCCCCTACTCCGACTGGACTGGGGACATGACGAAGAAGGGGATCGAGCTGGCGGTGGCTCAGATCAACGCCGCCGGCGGGGGGCGCGGGCGCCAGATTGAGTTGCTCGAGCGCGATGACAGCTCCAGTGGGAAGCGAGCCGCGGCCATCGCCCAGGAATTCGTGGCCAACGATGCCGTGGTGGGGGTGGTGGGTCACGTCACATCGGGCGCCATGGTGGCGGCGGCGAGTGTGTACGACGGAAACCTCGCGGCGATCGGGACTGCCACCACTTCCCCCGAGCTCACGGGGATCTCTCCCTGGGTGTTCCGCGTGAGCTCCAGCGACTCGATCAACGGCGGAGTGATCGCGCGATTCGCCACCACGTTGGGCCGCAAGCGCGCCGCGATCATCTACGAGAACAACAGCTACGGTCGCGGGCTCGCCGATGCGTTCCGACGCGGCTTCGCGGGCCAGATCGTCAGCATGGACCCGATAACGGTCGACCTCAACAACGCCGAGCCGTACATCTCATACTACAAGCAGCGCGCCCCCGACATCGTGTTCGCCGTGGGACTCGCAGGCTCGGGGCTGGCTCTCCTGCGTGAGGCGCGGCGGCAGAATCTCGCCATCGATTTCATTGGCGGCGACGGCTGGACGGGCATCATCTCGGATACCGCGTTGGCCGAAGGCGTGTACGTGGGCACGACCTTCACCGCCGAGGACCCGCGGCCAGAGGTACAGCGGTTCGTGACCGAGTTTCGCGAGCGCTATGGCGTGACGCCCGATATGGACGCGGCCTCGGGTTACGATGCCATGCAGGTGATGGCCCGAGCGATAACCGCCGCGGGTGCCAGGCGCGCGGCCATCCGACATTACCTGGCCTCGCTCACCACTACCACGGCCTATCACGGTCTCACTGGCACTGTCCGCTTTGGGGCGAACGGTGATCCCGTGGAGGCACCGTATCGGATCACGCGGATTCGCCATGGTGCGTTCCCGCTCGCGCCCGGTCAGTAGCGTCCGCCGTGCACTACAGATGTTGCAACACGGTTTGCTACTTCGTCACCATGAGATGAGTCTCGAAGATGTGAGTCTCGCTGCGTGCTCGACTCGGCTGACCGTCCATCCCCCATACAATTCCTACTCTTTCGTGAGAATTCGATCTCTCCTCGTACTCACCGGGGCGTTACTAGCTGGATGTGGTCGCCCCGCCACGCCACTCGTCATCGGAGCCGCTGGTCCATGGACGCGGGCCGTGGGAGCTGCGACGAAGCAGGGGATCGAGCTCGCGGTCGATGAGATCAATGCCGCGGGCGGTATCCACGGCCAGAAGCTGCGCGTGGTCATGCGCGACGACGGGGGCGACGGCGGGCGTGCGGCGGAGATCGCCCAGGAGTTCGTGGACAGCGCCCAGGTGCTCGGCGTGATCGGACACGTCAATTCCGGACCCACGGTGGCCGCGGCCAAGGTGTACGATGGCAAGGTGGTCATGATTGCCACATCCGCCACCTCACCCAAGCTCACCGGCATCTCGCCGTGGACGTTTCGCGTGATCTCCAGCGACTCGATCAATGGCGGGCTGATCGCGCGTTTCGCAAGCACGCTCGGACACAAGCGTGCGGCCGTGATCTACGAGAACGACAGCTACGGCCGCGGGCTCGCGGCGGCGTTCAGCCAGCGCTTCCCCGGCCAGATCGTGAGTATCGATCCCATCGCACCCGATGCCACCGACCTGGAGCCGTACGTGGCCTACTACAGGTCCCGCTCGCCCGACATTGTCTTCGCGATTGGCGGAGGTACTTCTGGTGTCGCGCTCCTCCGTGAGGCGCACAGGCAGCACCTCGATGCGGACTTCGTGGGCGGCGACGGCTGGACGGGAATCATCTCGGATACCGCGTTGGCCGAGGGAGTTTACGTGGGCGCGCCGTTCACAGCCGAGGATCCGCGGTCAGAGGCGCAGCGGTTCGTGGATGCCTTTCGCCGCAAGTTTGGCGTGATGCCCGACGACAAATCCGCGCTCGGCTACGATGCCACGCGCATGCTGGCGCGCGCGATCGAGGCGGCGGGCCCCACGCGAGCAGGCGTGCGCGAGTACCTCGCCACGCTCACTGATTCCACGGCTTACCATGGCGTCACCGGCGTCATCCGGTTTCAGGACAACGGAGACCCGTTCAGGAAGGGGTTGGCCATGACGCGCGTGATGCGCGGCCACCTGGTACTAGCGGAGTCGCGCCCATGACGCTGAACCCTGTGCGCACGATCCGCGGGCGGCTGCTACTCGGTTTTGGCTTGCTCATAGCGCTCCTCGTGGGCGCCGGCATTATAGGACGCGCCTCTCTCACGAGTACCTCGACCAATATGGAAGAGGTACTCGCGGACATGCAGGAGGAGAACCGGCTCTCGTCGGAGCTCTCCGGCAACATCGCACGGTCGATCGACGCCGCCAACGGCTACATCACATCGTACGACAGCGCGGCGGCCAGCGCATTCCGGCGCTACGGCTGGGAGGCGCACAGTGCGCAGCGCGCGATGAATGAGCATCCCGGCCAGACGGTCGAGGAGATTGGCCTGATCTCGGAGATCGATACGCGGCTCTCCGACGTGGAAGTGCGCTACAACCTGGCGCACCGGCTGCTCGACCTGGGGCGTGCTCCCGAGGCGCTCAGGCAGGTGTCGGCCGCGCGTCCCCGGGTCGATACGCTCATGGCGCAGATCGACCGCTTGGGTGAGATCAAGGCTGCTCGCATGGCGAGTACCGCGTCGCAGCTCGAGCGCGACGCATCGCACCGTTCGCTGGTGTTCGCGATGCTGGTGATCGTCGCGCTCGGGATAGCGACCACGATCGTACTTCGCACCGTTCGCTCCATCGATCGCCCCCTGCGGATTCTCGTCGCTCACGCTCGACAACTCAGCTCGGGCAACCTCACGTTCCGCACCACTCAGCCCATGCCCGAAGAGTTCCAGCGCCTGGCCGACGCGATGAACCAGACGGGCGAGTCTCTCTCCAACGTGGTGTCGGTGGCCAATGACACTGCCCAGCAGGTGGCTGGCTCGGCCACCGAGCTGGCAGAGGCATCGGCACAGATCTCCGATGCCGCGGGCCAGGTGGCCACGGCGATGTCGGATGTCACATCGGGCGCCTCCACTCAGGTACAGCAGATCCACGAGATCGACTGCGTGCTCCAGGTGATCCGCCAGCATGCGGAGAGTATCCGCGGCGGCGTCATGGACGTCACGGCTCTGGCGCACGAGATCGAGGAGTCGTCGGGGGCCAAGCGCGCGGAACTGGAGCTGGCGTTCGCCATCCTGCTCGACATCAAGACCACGGTGGAACACGCGGCTGGCGAGGTGCGTGGACTGAATGACGCCACAGCCGCGATCACGACGTTCGTGGACACCGTGCGCGGCATCGCCGACCAGACGAACCTGCTGGCGCTGAACGCCGCGATCGAGGCTGCCCGTGCGGGCGACGCGGGTCGTGGCTTCGCGGTGGTGGCCTCCGAGGTTCGGAAGCTTGCCGAGCAGGCGCGATCGGCATCGGGCACGATAGTCGACATGACGCGCTCCATCACCGACCGGATGGCGCGCACCTCGCAGGCCATGGAGAGTGGTGTGGTGCACGTGGGCGAGATCGAGCGTGCGGCGCGCGAGGTGGACATGGCGTTGGCATCGATAGCGTCGTCATCGAGTCGTACGCGCGAGGCCGCTAGCGGAGTGAGCACGGCCGCGGAGGAGAACCTGGTGGCGGTGGACCAGGCGACTGGTGGGATGGCGGCGATCGCGCGCGTGGCGGAAGCCCACGCGTCGGCGGCCGAGGAAGTGACGGCGTCGAGCGAGGAGCAGAGCGCGGCGTGCGAGGAGATGAGCGCTACGGCGACCATGCTGCACCGAGGAGCGACGCAGTTGAGGGAGCTGGTGCAGGGTCTCAGGGTGACGACGGATAATGTGCCGTGAGTGCTAGCGTCTGAACCACCCGGATAATCCGTGCTCCCTGGCACCCCGACTGAGGGGGTCGCCATCGCGCGTCGCGGATGTCGTGCGTAGGATTCGTGAGTCGCTACAGGAACTCCATCCACGCCATCCGCGTTGGGAAACACATGATCAGACTAACCAGTAGGCATCGCGCCCAGGGCGGGCGCCGCGCGCGGCATCTCGCATTCCCTCTCGTTGCGGGAGGATTTCTCTTCCTGGGTGGCGCGCTGGGCTGGGCCCCCCAGCCTGGCAAGGGCTCCACGCCCACTCCACTCGTGGAGTCGCCGCGGCGGATTGCCGTCGTCGATGGCCTCTCGGCACCCGAGGCGGTGGTGTTCGACCCAGCGCTCGACGTGTATTTCGTGAGCAACGTCAACGGGTCGCCGGCGGTGAAGGACGGCAATGGCTTCATCAGTCGGATCCGGTCCGATGGGCAAGTCGACAGCCTTCACTTCATTCAGGGCGGGCGGAACGGCGTCGTCCTGAACGCCCCTATGGGCTCGCGCGTTAAGGGCGATACGCTCTGGGTGCTCGACGTGGATGTGCTCCGCGGCTTCGACACGCGCACTGGTGCGTCACTGGCGACCATAGACTTCTCGCCGCTCGGAGCGCTCTTCCTCAATGATCTCGCCATCGGCCCGGATGGTGATTTCTACATCACAGACACCGGCGTTGGGGTCGGGAGCGACGGCAAGATGTCGCACCCGGGTCCGGATCGCATCTACCATGTGGGCCCGGACCGGCGGCCCACCGTCGCCCTCGAGACACCAGCGCTCGCGTCACCTGACGGAATCGACTGGGACGCCCGGGCGAAGCGGGTCGTGCTCGCGCCCTTCGGCGGGACGGCGGTGCAGTCGTGGCGCCCAGGTGAGGCAGCGCCCACGGACGTCGCTCCAGGGAAGGGCCGCTTCGATGGCATGGAGGTCGGGCGCGATGGGAGCATCCTCGTCACGAGCTGGAACGACTCGAGCGTCGCCACGCTCGAGGGGAACCGGCTGGTTCGGCGGATCGGTCCCCTCTCCATGACTCCGGCCGATGCGTCCCTCGACGCGCGCTCCGGGCGGGTGGGGATTGTCTCGCTCGAGGCGGACCGCTTCGAGCTCTGGACGTGGCAGTAGATCGACGCTGGCGCGCACCAGGCTATGTCTCCCCCTCGGCGTCTGGCGTGGACGCCGACACGTGAATACACGGGCGAGGAAAGCGTCCGACACCTCGCCCATAACCACCTCGCCCACGACAGCTGGTGCCGGGGTGGACGCCGACATCTGAATACACAGGAGCAAGCACCATGAGCATTGCTGGATCTGCTGTGGCATGCC
>DATCXG010000365.1:0-8472 GCA_036565945.1 Gemmatimonadaceae bacterium | reverse complement strand
GTCCGCCAGGCGCATACTGGTGTTGGGCGGGATGACGTAGACGTGGTCCGGCTCGACGCGCATGCCATCGGTCACTTGCGTGACCGGGATCACAGCCTGCCGTCCCAGCAGCTCGGCCAGCATGCTCTCGTGCGCCGGGGCAAGATGCTGCACCAGCACGTAGGCCATCCCGGTGTCAGCCGGCAGATGCGAGAGCAACTGCGTGAACGCTTCGAGGCCGCCAGCCGAGGCGCCGATGCCCACGACCGGAACAAACACGACAGGGGTCACGCCCACGACCGGGCGCTCGCCAGCCGCGTCAACCTGGACGTCGGGACCGGCCTCCCTCCCTGGGCCTTCCTCCGGGCTCCTCAGGTTCTCTTCCGCGTCGGGCAACGCGGGGGTGTGATTCCTGCCGGTCATGCCGAACACCCCGACGCTAGCACCAGCGACGAGCAGAAGCCCCGAGCGTCGCCGTGGTCCTTGATGCACAGAACATCAAGTCGTGCCTCGGACATAGCACCTCTCGGGTGCAGATGGGTATGGCGCGCGTTGCATCGTCCCGCAGTCGCGCGCCGCTACCGCATGAACGAATCAGGACGCCTCTCAGACTCTAATACTACCACGCGGGCGCGCTTCATACTTGATACACAGCGACCTCCTACGGCAACCGCGCTACCGCGATGTCACAGCTGATCGCTCGAGAACCACGCCAGCTACGATGTGCGGCGAGCGCCCAGCCGCATCTCATCAGTGACATTGCCGACATCAGAGTGCGCGACCCGCCGAACAATCGGGAGCGTATCGGCGCCAAGTGCGGCGACCGCTGTGGTCGACCCCCCGTCCATCGGGTCGAAGATCAGACGCACATTGCCGGCCACAACGACACAGCTGCAATGATCGGTCGGTTGGGCGACCCGACCCGGCTGTGCACAGGAACCCACCGAGCGATTCCTACGTCTAGTCCGAGCGATCGTCGTGAAAGACCTGCCCCCCAACCGCTGACCCCCCAACCGGGCGTTCAGCGGTTGGCGCGTGTAGCGTCAGGCAGCGTGGCGGCCGGCACGCCGCGCACGAAGGCGATGTAGTCGGTTGGTACTGGGGCCAGGCCGCTCTGGCGCAGGAGGAGGTTCACCTTGCCCCGATGATACTGACCGTGGAGCATCACGTGGAGCAGGATGTCGGCTATCGTGTTCGAGAAAGTCAAACCAGCGCTGTTGCGGTAGTCGATCAGGCGACCGAGATCGTCCGCCGACAGCCGGCCGACATACGCGCGGTAGCCGTCGACAACCGCATCACGAAGCGGCAGAAGCTCCCCCACAGTAGCTTCGGGCCAGATGGCGGCGCGCGCAGTACGAGACTCGAGGCGCGCGAGCCATACCTCTTCCGCTCCCAGGATGTGAGCGTACTCGCGTACCAGCGGTGCGGGCGACGATTGCACGGCGCGCAACGCCGCCGCGAGCGA
Organism: Gemmatimonadaceae bacterium; assembly: GCA_036565945.1. Taxonomy (GTDB): domain Bacteria; phylum Gemmatimonadota; class Gemmatimonadetes; order Gemmatimonadales; family Gemmatimonadaceae; genus JADGGM01. The sequence goes on along the minus strand of DATCXG010000365.1, from coordinate 7,028 downwards.
AGCATCTGCCGCAAGGCAGTGCTCGGTGAGCCTGCGCAGGTGATCGAGCATGTCAATTACCCCCAGTGAAGTGCGGGCTACCTATCGGCCAGCCGGATTCTGGAGCAGTTTATCAGGCGATTGAGTCTGCCAGACCTCCCCGCGTACCCGCGCTCGACAGAATCCAGGTTCGCTGGCCCACCCACTGCTCAATTTTACGATGCCATTCACAACCAGGTCGTGGCTTCTCGCACTTCTGTGCGTCCCACTACTCCCGGAGCCCGCTGCGCGACCACTGTACATGCCGCGTGCCGTGAAGCAGGCATTCGAGAACGGAACGAGATCGCCCGACGGGCGACCCGGCAGTAAGTACTGGCAGAACCACGCACGGTATTCCATCACCGTGACCGCGATGCCGCCGGGTCGCACGATCAGGGGAACGGAGCAGATCACCTACTCGAATCACAGCCCCGATACGCTGCACAGCGTGGTGATCAAGCTCTTTCTCAACATCCACAAGCCAGGCGCTCCCCGCAATCGAGGCGCAGATGAAGCCTACCTCACTTCCGGGGTCCACATCGATGCATTCGCGGTGAACGGACACCCTACGCCCTGGGAGGACAGCCCGCGCTACTTCACCTGGCAGCCGGTACGATTGCCGACGCCGCTCACACCCGGCGATTCGATTTGGCTGTCGTTCGACTGGCACTACGACGTTTCCCGGCAGAGCGGCCGTGAAGGGATGATCGACTCGACCACGTACTTCCTGGCCTACTTCTACCCGCGGGTGGCGGTGTACGATGACTACAACGGCTGGGACAGGATGAACTTCACCGACCAGCAGGAGTTCTACAGCGACTTCAATGATTACGATGTGTCGGTGACGGTTCCGGCCAACTATGTCGTGTGGGGAACCGGCTCTCTGCTGAATCCCTCGGCGGTATTGCAGCCCGCATACCTGCAGCGCTACCAGGCCTCCCTCACCTCGGATGAAACCGTCCGCGTCGCGACGAAGGAGGAACTGGCCGCGAGAAGCGTCACGCTCCAGGCGCCAACGAATACCTGGCACTTCAAGGCCGACAACGTTCCCGACATGGCCTTCGGCCTCAGCGATCACTTCGATTGGGATGCTGCCAGCGTCGTGGTGGACGATGCCACCCATCGGCGCGCGAGCGTGCAGGCAGCGTACAACGACACCTCCGCCGACTTCCACCACATGGTGCAGTTTGGCCGGCACGCGCTCGACTGGATGTCGCGCAACTGGCCCGGCGTGCCTTACCCCTACGAGAAGACAACGGTATTCCAGGGATTCGCCGGGATGGAATACCCCATGATGGTCAACGACGAGAGTTACGCGGACACGACCTTCTCCCGGTTCGTGGCCGAGCACGAGATCGCGCACACGTACTTCCCGTTCTACATGGGGATAAACGAGAGCCGCTATGGCTTCATGGATGAGGGCTGGGCCACGACGTTCGAGTACCTCATCGGGCGGCAAGACATGGGCGCGGTCAGGGCGGGCAGCTTCTTCAAGCAGTTCCGTGTGGACGGCTGGATACGCGACGCGTCTGCTCTGCAGGACCTGCCGATAATTACCCCCGCCGACATCCTGAAGGACGCCTCATACGGCAACAACGCCTACGGGAAGGCTGCACTCGGCTACCTGGCCGTGAAGGACATGCTCGGGGATGCCGTGTTCAGGAAATCACTGCACGAGTTCATGGACCGTTGGCACGGCAAGCATCCCATCCCGTGGGATTTCTTCAACACGTTCAACGATGTGACCGGGAAGAATCTGGATTGGTTCTGGCACAACTGGTATTTCAGCAACAACTACATCGACCTGGCGCTACGGAGCGTGGAGAAGAGTGGCAGCGGATATTCCGTGGTGGTCGACAACATCGGCGGCATGGCCGCGCCAGTTGATCTTCGAGTGCGATACAGCGACGGCAGCACAGGTGCCATCCACGAGACGCCCGCCATCTGGGAATCCAACCAGCGGCAAGCAACAGTGGCCATCAGTACGAGCAAGGCCATTCAATCGCTCGAGCTGGACGGAGGAATCTGGGTGGACGCAGATCCCACGAATAACGGGTGGGTGGCTAGATAGCCGGTTGTAACCGCTACCTGGCGCGCGTGAAGATGGCCGCGGAGCCACAGCCCACGGCCATCATCAAACGTCGGGACGGCGCGACGCCAGGTACAGCGCTTCGACCTTCGCCCGCGCCCACGGTGTCTTTCGCAGAAACTTCAGCGATGACTTGATGCTCGGCTCATGTGTGAAACACCGTATATCTATGAGCCTCCCCAGTTTCTCCCAGCCATAGTGGGCGACAAGGTGCTCGAGTATCGCCTCGAGCGTGATGCCGTGGAGTGGGTTACCTGGCTGTTCGGTGCTCAAGTCGCCGACCCGGTGCCGGCATAGCGCCGCAACACATCCTCGGCCGCCGGCACGAATGCGGATGGAGCCGGTAACCCTCCATCCAGGCCCGCGGACGCGCTCCGCAGTAGTCCGGCGAGCTCGCGCGCCGCACGTCGCGGGTCATGATGCCCCGCGACGCACGAAGCCACGATGTGGCGTGCAAGGATGGCCACCTGCCCCGAGGACTCGCCGCCGGCGGAGCGCCACCCGATGGCATCGAGAGCGCGCGCCAGCCGACTCTCCACGACGCCGGGTTTCCCCTGTCGCTCCACCTCGCAATCCGCCGCGAACCGCTCGCGCAACGCGGAGAAATCAATCACACCAGTCAACACTATCTCCATACAGATGATCGTGCCTGCCTGGCACACAGTTCGAGCGCCAGTACCACATCGCCTACTCCTTCCCCGCCGTCCCCATCACCACGCTCCCGTCCACCAACCAGTGGCCGAACCACTGCCTCAGCCGACCGAGGCGATCGACGAGCAGCCAGGGCTCCCCGCTGCGCGAGAGCTCGTGCGTGGAACGGGGATACCGTACCAGCTCCACTGGCACGCCACGCTTCTTCAACGCCATGAACCAGAGCTCCGCATTCCCCATCGGCGTCCGATAGTCGTCCTCGGATTGCACGATGAGCGTTGGTGTCTCTACCTTCGTCACGCGCCGGATGGGTGAGAGGGTGTCGTACATCGCGAAGTTATCCCACGGCTTGCCGTAGAACTCGAACTCGGTGAGTCCCTGCGCGTCCGACGCACCGTACCAGTAGGTCCAGTCGCTGATCATGCGGTCGGCCTGCGCTGCCCTGAAGCGATTGGTCTTCGTGGTGATCCACGCCGTCATGAACCCGCCGTACGATCCGCCGCTCACACCCATCCGCGTGGAGTCCACATCGGGACGGCGCGCGACGATGTCCACGGCCTTCATCAGGTCCTCGTAATCCTCGGCGCCCCAACGGCCTCGCGTGGCATACGTGAAGTCGGCGCCATAGCCGCTGGAGCCGCGTGGGTTGGTGTAGAGCACCCACATCCCTGCCCCGGCGATGTTCTGGAATTCGTCGAACCAGTTCTCGCCGTACGCTGAGTGAGGACCGCCATGGATGTAGAGCACCAGCGGGTACTTCTTCCCCGGCTCGAAGCCGTAGGGCTTCATCAGCCACGCCTCGATCTCGAGCCCGTCCACCGACTTGTACGTGAATCGCTCGGCGCTCGACCAGTCGATCTCCTGGTTCAGCGCGTCGTTGAATCGTGTGATCCGCCGCTCGTTCCGACCATCGGCGCCGGCCACGTAGAGCTCCGTGGGATTCTCGACGCTCGTGGCGACGTATGCCACCGTGCGCCTGGCCGTGTCGAACACGAAGTCGCTCAGCCGCCGGCGCCCACCGAGCAGCTCACGTACTCTGTGCGAGCTGGGATCCAACCGCAGGAGGGCCGTGCGGCCTCCGATCGCGGCGGAGAAGGATATCTCACCATTCGGGAGCCAGGCGTAGTCCTGGGGCTCGTAGGGCCAGTCGCCGAGGATGTTGACGGGCTCGCCGCCGGTGGCACTCACCACGTAGAGCCGGCTCGACTTCGTTCTCTCGGGCGACGCGGTGAAGGAGATGCGCTTCCCATCGGGCGACCAGGCGAGCTGACGCTCGTCGCCCATGAAGTTCGCCACCCGCCGCGGGTCGCCGCCCGTGATGGGGATGACGAAGATGTCGGCGTCGTTGCGCGGCGCCTCGTCACGCGCGGCGTCGTAGGGGAGCGTATTGATGGAGTCACGCTCTGCCGAGACCACGGAGTCGGGGCGCAGCTTCGCATCGGCGAGGAATGCGATCCACTTGCCATCGGGCGAGACCACCGCGCCACGACGCGAGTAGAGCGTCGTATCTATCTGACGATTGACCGAGTCGCCACTGACGCGTACCCAGAGCTGCGAGGGATTCCAGACGCGTGCGCGGCGTGCGCCGGGGATGAAGCCAACGCCGTTCCCCTTGTAACGCATGTCCACGATGTGGCGGCCGTCGAACCGCTTCGCGTCCACCGGCTGCGTGACCGCGCCGTACGGGGGGCGCGCCATGGGCTTCATCCCCTTCCACAGATCTTTCTCGGTGGAGTCAGCGCTGCTGTCGGCATCCGTATCACTCCAGACCGTGACACGCAGATCGCGCGACGTCGAGGCGGAACTGGATGGTGCGTCGGGCAGCTGGAACGCCTCGCCGCCGGGACGGTCCATGCGCAGCGCCCAGGTCCGCGCGTTTCGCCCCTCCTCGCCGCCCGGTCGTTTGGAGGTGAAGAGGAGCAGCTTCCCGTCGGGCGAGAAGCGTGCATTGGAGCTCTCTGTGCCCGGCGAGGTGTAGCGCGTCGGGGCGCATGCAGCGGCTCCGTCGCCACCGCGATGGGCATCGGCGCCCACGCCGCGTTGCACTCCCGGACAGCCAGCCACGGTCGCCACCCAGATCTCACTGTGACGCTCGTTCTCCTTCTCGCGAACCGTGGTGACGGTGAAGGCCACCAGTTTGCCATCGGGCGAGAGAGCGGGGTCACTCACGGTAGTGACCCTGTACCAGTCAGCCGGCGTGAACGCGCGGCGCGCGCTGTCCTTCTGCGCGGCCGCGGCTGGCGCCGCGAACAGAGCGGCCACGATGACGACGAGCATCGAGCGCATCAGCATTGCTCCGATAGGATGGATATAGAGCGGAGGGTGATCCGGACTGTCCGGGTTGTGGGGCGGGGGAAGCTGGAAGGAAGATGTGGAGTCGCGCTTGACGATATCTAACTCGATGCACAGGCGGGAACCACAAGGGCCGTTCGGCGTAACATTCCGCCGACGGCCCTCTGGTAGCGCGATGCAATACGTCCCGGCCCCGGAGGCTCAGGCGAGCTTCGCGTCCAACTCGAACTCGAGATTGCCCTTCAACGCAGCCGAGACCGGACACCCAGTCTTGGTGGCCTCCGCGAGCTTCTGGAAGGTGGCTGCATCCACGCCCGGAACGTCAGCACGTACGGTGAGCTTCATGGTCGTGATCTTGAAGCCCTCGCCCTCTTTCGCAATCGTGCACGCGGCAGTCGTCTTCACGCTCCTGGGTGGCGTGCCGTTCTTCTCCAGGCCCAGGCTGAGCGCCATGCTGTAGCAGGCTGCCTCCGCCGCGGCGAGCAACTCCTCCGGATTCGTGCCAGGTTCGTCGCCGAAACGCGTGCCGAACGAGTACGCGCCCCCGATCTTCCCACTCTGCCCGTTGAAGCTCCCCTTCCCACTCATCAGGCCGCCTTCCCAGACGGCATTCGCGCTCCGTGTCGGCATCTCTAGCTCCTTGATCGGTATCCCATGTGAGGGCGAGCGCCACCGCGGCGCCCTCGTCGCAAGATCTCCGCGTTCTGCCCGCGTCGCAACGGCAGACCGGCTATATTTCTACATACTCACAGCGGTTGTATTTCACATGAAGCGAATCCTGATTCTCACTCTCCGGTCCGTCATGCTACGCTGCCCCAATTGCGGCGGTGGCGGGCTGTTCGCATCGTGGTTCCAGATGAAGGAACGCTGCCCCACGTGCAGCTTCGCGCTCGAGCGCAACGAGGGAGAGGATTACTTCATCGGCGGGATGATGCTCAACATAGTGCTGGCCGAGCTGGTGTACGCCGGGGCGATGCTGATCTGGCTACTCGTTACCTGGCCCACCCCGCCCTGGACGCTGCTCCAGTACGTGGGCATTCCGCTGATGGTCGTAGCGCCCTTCGTGCTCTATCCATTCTCGAGGACCACCTGGTTGGCGTTCGACCTGATGTTCCGACCAGCGACGAGCGAAGAGTTCGGGCCGGACGCGTAACGCGCACGTCTCGTTCACGCTCCGCGAATCCCAACGCGATCAGAGATCTCTCATGTTGGAAGACACTGCCAGCCAATCCCTGCCGCCCAGCATCCAGCGCGTCCTGAAGTACTTCCAGTCTCTGGAGCGCGAGGAGAAGATGCAGGCGCTAGTCTCCTACTCGAGGAAGCTGGAGCCGCTCCCCGAGCGCTACTCCGCGATCGATCGCACGAACTTCATCATACCGGAGTGCCAGACGCGCGTCGACATATTCCCCGAGTATCACGACGGGAAGCTGCACTTCTACGCCGACGTCAACGTGCGGCAGTCGCCCACCATCGCCGCGTTCCTCTCCATCCTCTTCTCCGCCGTCAACGGTCAGCCCCCAACGGTTGCCCTCGCCCTTCCGAACGATATGGCACGCAGAATGATGGAGAACATAGGCCTCGGCTCCCGCGAAGTCGGCCTCAACGCCATGGTCCAACGGGTGAAGAAACACGCGAAGGAAGCCGATGGATCGGGGGCCACGGCTTGAACCACGGAGGCACTGCGGAACTGCTTACCTGCAGCACAGATAACTGCAGGGGAACGGCAAAAGAGAACTACAAAAGAGGACGGCAACGGCTTGAACCACGGAGGCACGGAGACACGGAGGGAACTGCAACTGCAAATAGCCAAGGCAACGGCAACAGCGAATGTTTTTGGGGATTGCATTCGAGCCTCCTCTCGCCGAGGTGAGCGGGACTTGAGGGAGCTAGGAGCCCCGAGTGCCACGCCGGGAGCCCAGAGCGTAGAGCAGTTCCCAAAGCTTTTCGCTTTTCTCCGTGTCTCCGTGCCTCCGTGGTT
>DATCXG010000361.1:0-4291 GCA_036565945.1 Gemmatimonadaceae bacterium | reverse complement strand
CTGCCGGCGAGCACTCGCGCGCTCGCGCTCGGTAACGCCTTCGTGGCGGCCGGGAAGGACGAGGCTGCGGTCTTCTACAACCCTGCACAACTCGCCACCATCGCGAAGCTGTGTGCCGGGCTCTCCGTGCAACAGTGGTTCCTCGGGCAGACCGTGGCGGCCGCGGCCGCAGCGACGCGCGTGTGGCGGGGCACCGCTGCCGTGGGCTTGCAGGTTCTCGACTATGGGAGCTCGGAGCGATCGTTCGACGATCCGTCCGGGGGTATTGGTCAACCCTCGGGCTCCACGATCTCCGCTGGAGACTACGTGGCTTCGTTCGCCTATGGAATCGCGATGAGGAGCGTACGCGTTGGCGCTACCGCGAAGTACGTGAACCAGCGTCTGGTAGACGAGAGCGGGGGCACGGGTGCGGTGGACGTGGGTGCAGCGTTCGACGTGAAAGGCGTTACCATCGGTGCCTCGCTGCAGAACGTGGGCGGGGATTTCTCCCTCGCCGGTGACCGCAGATCGCTGCCACAGATCGTGCGCGTGGGCGCGGCGGTGCCCCTGCACGGGGTTGGCCCGGTGGATGTACTCGGGACGATCGAGCTCACCCGCGTGGGCGGCGAAACCGAGCCGTTCGGCGGGTTCGAGGTGGAGTACGAAGCCCCGGGCGGCGTGACGATCCTGGGACGTGTGGGCGCCCTCGATCGCCCCACCGGTGCGGACATCTCGCCCGTCTCCTTCGGCGGTGGACTGCGCGCTCTCCACTTCGCGCTAGACTACGCTTACGAGGGCTCGCCCGTGTTCGGCGCGATGCACCGCGTGGGAGTCCGCTGGTGGAGATAGACGGAGCTGCATGAGGCCGGCCGCGCACCTGCTGGCTCGCTCGCTTCTCCTCGCCGTTCTCATAGCTGTCGGCTTCGCTGCACTCACTCCCGTCGGGCGCTACCTCGCTCGGGCGGCGTGGGAAGAAGGCCTCATCCTCGCGCGACGGAAGCCGATCACCCAGCTGGTCAGCTCGCCGGCCACCGATTCACGCACCCGGGCGAAGCTGGAACTGGTGCTCGCCGCGCGCACGTTCGCAGCGGATTCCGTGACGTTGAAGGCCAGGCAGAGCTTCACCACCTACAGCAGGTTGCGCAGCGATACGCTCGTGCTGGTGCTGGCTGGTGCGCCCCGTGATCGGTTGGAACCCTACACGTGGTGGTTTCCCATCGTTGGGAGCGTGCCGTACAAGGGCTTCTTCGATCCAGCCGATGCAGAGCGGGCCGCGCGCGAGCTGGAGAGCCGCGGTCTCGATACCTACCTCCGGCCAGCATCGGCGTTCAGCACGCTCGGGTGGTTCAACGATCCGATCCTCTCCACCACCCTGGCGCTGGACTCCGTCTCGCTCGCCAACACTGTGATCCACGAGCTCACGCACAACACCTTCTACGCGCCGGGGCAGGCTGTATTCAACGAGTCGTTTGCCAACTTTGTAGGATCGCGTGGCGCGATCTGGTTCTTCCGCGCACGAGGCGACTCCACGAACGAACGATTGGGCGAGGAGGACTGGGCGCGAGAGAAGTTGGTGGGCCGGTTCTGGGAGTCGCTGTATCGGTCGCTCGATTCCGCCTTCGATGCGCACCCCGATGACGAGGCGGCGCGGCTCTCGGCTCGCGAGGCGATCTACGCGCACGCCGAGAGGATGTTCACCGACAGCGTGGCTCCGCAGTTGCCGGGCTACGATGCGCGGCACCCGGTGCTTCCGCGATTGAACAACGCCGTCCTCCTGGCGCGCCGAGTGTACCGCACGGGCCTCGACCTGTTCGACGCCGTTCTCGCGCGCGAGGGAGGAAACCTGCCGCGCGCCATCGAGCGGATCGTCGACCTGGCGAGGTCGCGCCCGGACGACCCTTATGAGGCGGTGAGGGGGTGGGTAGCTGAACTACCGAGGGATCAGGAAGCAGGGATCAGGTAACTACGGGGTTCAGGGTGCAGGGTTCAGGGTTCAGGAACTGCCTCGGCGTAAAGAGCTCTACGCTACGAGCCCTTTCTGATCCCTGATCCCTGCTTCCTGAACCCTTGTAGTTCCTGAACCCTTGTAGTTCCTGAACCCTGCCCCCTGAACCCTGAACCCCGTAGTTCAGGTATGTATCACCCTTCCCATGGCGTCGAGCGACGCTTCGGCGATGGCTTCGGAGAGGGTGGGGTGGGCGTGGAGGGTGATGTCCACTTCCTCGATCGTGAGCTCGTTCTCCCGGGCGACGGCCAGCTCGTGGATCAGTTCCGTGGCGTGCGGCCCGATGATGTGGGCGCCTAGGATCTCGCCGTACTTCGGGTCGCTCAGGATCTTCACGAAGCCCTCGGTCTCACCCGACGTGCGAGCGCGGCCGTTGGCCGAGAAGGGGAACTTGCCCACCTTGTACGGGACCTTCTTCTCGGTGAGCTCACGCTCCGTGGCGCCGATGGAGGCGACTTCGGGGTGGCAGTAGGTCGCGTTGGGGATGTTGCCGTAGTCCACGGGGTGGGCGTTCGGAAGCCCGGCCAGGAATTCCGCGAACACGATGCCTTCACGCGAGCCCTTGTGCGCGAGCATCGGCGCGCCGGCCACGTCGCCGATGGCGTAGATGCCGGGCGCCGAGGTCTGCATGCGCTCGTTGATCCGGATGAAACCGCGCTCCGTGAGCTCGACACCGGCCTCTTTGAGCCCGATGTCGTCGATGTTCGGCGCGCGGCCAGCGGCTACGAGCACCTTCTCGAAGGTGAGCTCCTTCTTCGAGCCGCCAGCTTCGATGGTGAGCTCGACTGAATCCTTCTTCACCTTCGCGCCGGCCACCTTCGCGCTCGTGATGAGCTCGATCTTCCGCTTCTTGAAGCTTCGTGCCAGCTCCGCCGACACGTCGGTGTCCTCGAGCGGGAGGAGCGTCGGCATCATCTCTATGATCGTGACCTGCGTGCCGAAAGCGTTGAAGACGTCAGCGAACTCGCAGCCCACAGCTCCGGCGCCGATCACGGCAAGCGTCTTGGGCGCCTTCTCCGCTATCAACACCTCGTCGGACGAGAGCACGGTGTTCTTGTTCAGCTCGAGCCCGATGCGCGGTAGTCCCCGTACGCGTGAGCCGGTGGAGATCACTACGGCCTTCTTCGCCTCGTGCTTCTCCTCCTTGCCGTCGGCACCCTTCACGGTGACCGCGTTCTTCCCGGCGAGCTTCCCGGTTCCCTTGATCCAGGTGACCTTGTTCTTCTTGAAGAGGAACTCCACCCCTTTCGAGTTCTGCAGGCTCACGGCACGCGAGCGCTTCATGGCCACACCGTAGTCGAACGACACGTCGCCCACGTTGACGCCGAAGTCCTTCGCGTGGCGCACTCTGTTGGCCAGCGCGGCGCTCTCCAGCAGCGCCTTCGCCGGAATGCATCCCCAGATCACGCAGGTGCCGCCGAGCGCCTCTCGCTCGATGACTGCGGTGGAGAGTCCCAGCTGGGCACAGCGGATCGCGCCCACGTACCCGGCAGGTCCGCCACCAAGGAAGATCACGTCGAAAGAAGCCATGAGGTAAGCTCAGTCAGGTGTAGGTAGGGACGTCTCAGTAGACCAGCATCAATGGATTCTCGAGCATGCCCCGCAGTGTGCGCAGGAACTTGGCGCCCGTGGCGCCATCCACCACGCGGTGGTCGCAGCTCATGGTCAGTCGCATCCGCTTGCGCACGACCACCGCGCCGTCCACCACCACGGGCTTCTCGCCCAGTGCACCGGCCGCGATGATCCCTACTTCGGGCGGGTTGATGATGGCCGTGAACTCGTCTATGCCGAACATGCCGAGGTTGGAGACCGAGAACGTGGAGCCGGTGTACTCCGCGGGCGTGAGCTTGCGTGCCCTGGCTCTCTCGGCCAGTGCGCTGGCCTCACGAGAGATCTCGGCGAGTCCCTTCTGGTCGGCGTCGAAGATCACCGGTGTGATGAGACCTTCGTCAATCGCCACGGCCATCCCGAGGTGAACGCGATTGAAGTGACGGATTCTATCGCCGAGCCAGTGTGCGTTGACCTCCGGATGCTTCTGGAGGGCGGTGGCGACGGCCTTGAGAAGGATGTCATTGTACGAGACCTTGTACTCGCTCCCCAGCCCCGCCATCGCCGCACGCAGCTCTGCCACGTGCGTCATGTCGGCTTCCATCGTGAGATAGAAGGTGGGGATCGGTCCGATCGATTCGGCGAGCCGCCGAGCGATGGTCTTGCGGATCTGCGTGAGCGGGATGTCCTCGAACTCCGGCCCGTTCCCCGCGGCGATCCGTGACGGTGGCGCGGGCGCGACAGCGCCGGCGGCGAGAG
>DATCXG010000349.1:0-5147 GCA_036565945.1 Gemmatimonadaceae bacterium | reverse complement strand
GCCAAGCGAGAGCTCATCGAGCATCTCGAGGAGTTGGCCGAGCTGGCTGATACAGCCGGAGCCACGGTCGTCGGGGAGCTCACGCAGTCGCTCGACCGACCGAACCCGGCCACTTATCTGGGGAAAGGCAAGCTCGACGACCTGCGCGCGGAGGCGGAGCGTAACGAAGCGACCCTCATAATCTTCGACGATGAACTATCGCCCGCCCAGGCACGCAACGTCGAGGAAGTAATTGGCGTCCGCGTCATGGATCGTGCGGAGCTCATCCTCGACATCTTCGCCACCCGCGCTCACACCAGTGAGGCGAAGATGCAGGTGGAGCTCGCGCAGCTTCAGTACATGTTGCCCCGACTAACCCGGATGTGGACGCACCTCGAGAAATTCCGTGGGGGCATCGGGATGCGCGGCCCGGGCGAAACGCAGCTGGAAACCGACCGTCGCCTCATTGCACACCGGATCCGGGTGTTGGGCGAGCGGCTGTCGAGTGTGCAGAAGGCGCGCACGGTGCAGCGTCAAACTCGATCCGGTTCCTTCCGTGCGGCCCTGGTAGGGTATACGAACGCGGGGAAGTCGTCCATCCTGCGAGCGCTGGCCAGTGCGGACGAGGTCTTCGTCGAGGACCGGCTGTTCGCCACCCTCGATCCGCTTACTCGGGACGTGGACCTGGGCGACGGTCAGAGCGTACTGGTCACCGACACTGTAGGCTTCATACGGAAACTGCCGCACCACCTCGTGGCATCGTTCCGGGCGACACTGGAAGAGGTTGGCGAGGCCGACCTGCTACTGCACGTCATCGATCTCAGCCACCCCGGCTGGCAGGATAGGAACGAGGTGGTCGAACATGTCCTCGCCGATCTGGATGTGGGCGAAGTGCCCATCCTTCACGTCTTCAACAAGATCGATCAGGTCGACCACTCGGAGCTGATCGCGTTGGAGGAGCGCATCCAGCGGACGCGGCCAAACTCCGTGTTCGTCTCGGCAGTGAGCGCGGACGGTCTCGAGCCGCTTCGTCGCGCGCTACTCGTGGCGCGCCGTAGGCTACGCCCCACGACTGTGTTGCGCCTCCCGCTGGGCGATGGCAAGCTCCTGGCCGAACTGCACCGCAGCGGCGAGGTGATCTCGCAGCATAGCGAAGGGGATGACTGGATCGTCACAGCGCGGTTGGACGAAGCGATGTTGGGGCGCATGAGGAATAGCCACATGATAGTTGCTGGTGATCAGGCGCTACCAGAGAGCACCGGGCCCTCCGACGGCTGACGTCCAGACGCCTCGCCGTACCAGCGGCTGTAGCGCGCCGCCACGGTGGCAGAGGGCAACTCCTCGCTTGAACGCTCAATCGGCTTCCGTTATGTTCTCGCGATTGGCCGAGGCGCGCGCCTCGGTGGCACGATCGTTGGGGACGCGCGACGGGATACCCATGGCCTGGACTGTCAGCGCACGGCAGAAGTTTTCTGCGGTGCCAGCGAGCGTCGGTAGCGAAGGTGAAACTCGCATCGCCGGTCGACACCTGGAGTCGGCGGTACCTGCCGGGGTGGCTGCCTCAGCCCTACACAGGTTCGTAGGCACGATGGCGGGCACGGGGAGTTGATCCTGGGCCGCTATACACCATGGCGCACGCTCCAGGGCGCGCCGAGCGCCGCGAGGGGCGACGCTACTCTCTCAGATACCGATGAGTACATACGAAGCGCTGTCGCGAAAGATCGCCAGAGGTGAGACCGTCTGCGGTGTGGTTGGATTGGGATACGTCGGGCTACCACTAGCCGTGGAGATGGGAAAGGCGGGGCTGCACGTGATCGGCTTCGAGAAGTCCGAGCCCGTCGTGACGGCTGTTAACGCCGGCCGGAGCCACGTGGGTGATGTATCGGACGCCGACGTGACTGCCCTGCGAAAGGCGAAGCGCCTGGAAGCCACTCTCGATATGGCGCGGCTGGCGGAGTGCGATGTCATCTCCATCTGCGTACCCACCCCGCTGGGTAAGACCAAGGACCCGGACATGTCCTTCGTGGTCGCCGCCACAGAAGCGGTGGCTGCGGCGCTGCGGCCTGGGCAGCTCGTCGTGCTGGAGTCCACCACGTATCCTGGCACCACGCGCGAAGTGCTTCTGCCGAGCCTGGAACGGGGTGGCCTGGTAGTCGGTGAAGATTTCTTCCTGTGCTTCTCGCCCGAGCGGGTGGATCCGGGGAACGCGCACTGGCACACGAAGAACACGCCCAAGGTGCTCGGAGGCCTGACTCCGCGCTGTAGCGAGCTCGGCAAGCTCGTGTACGAGCGGTTCATCGATACGATCATCCCCGTGAACTCTCCCGAGGCGGCGGAGCTCACGAAGTTGCTGGAGAACACCTTCCGCATGATCAATATCGGCCTCGTCAACGAGATGGCTGTGGTCTGCGACAAGCTGGGCGTGAGTGTGTGGGAAGTGATAGAGGCTGCCGCCACGAAGCCATTTGGCTTCATGAAGTTCATGCCCGGTCCCGGGCTCGGTGGTCACTGCATTCCACTCGACCCGCACTATCTCGCGTGGAAGATGCGGACGCTCCATTACAAGACCCGCATGATCGAGTTGGCAGGGGAGATCAATACCGAGATGCCGGCGTTCTGGGTGGGCAAGGTGGCCGATGCACTGAACGAGGCGGAGAAGCCGGTCAAAGGCTCCCACGTGCTCGTGCTCGGCGTCGCCTACAAGAAGGATATCGACGACCTCCGCGAGTCTCCCGCGCTGGAGATACTCGACCTGCTGACGAAGAAGGGGGCTGTAGTGAGCTATCACGATGCTCACATTCCCGAGATCGTCGATGACGGCCACACGCCCGCTGGGGCGGTGGGACGTTCGGTTCCGCTCACCGACGACCTTCTCCGCTCGGTCGATGCAGTGATGATCGTGACCGACCATTCCACGGTGGACTACGCGCGAGTGTCCGAACTGGCTTCTATCGTGATCGATTCACGCAACGCGTGCCAGCGCGCAGCGTTCCCGCACGACGAGCCGCGGGTTGGAGTTCATGCCTGAGCCAGCAGTCACCCAGCGCTACCGGGTCGCGCTGGTCGGCTGTGGACGGATAAGCGAGCGCCACTTCGACGCCATAGCCAGCCAGAGCGCGCTGCAGCTCGTCGCCGTCTGCGATGAGGTTCCGGAGAGGGCGCGTGCCGCGGGTGAGAAGTGGGGCGTGCAGTCGTTCACGAGCTATCCCACCATGCTGTCGGAGACGACTGCCGATGTGATGGCCGTGTGTACGCCAAGTGGCCTGCACCCGCGCCACGGCATCCAGGCCGCCGAGCACGGGATGCACGTCATCTGCGAGAAGCCCATGGCCACTCGCATCGAGGAGGCCGACGCACTCGTGAACGCCTGCGACGAGGCGGGTGTCCAACTCTTCGTGGTCAAGCAGAACAGGCTCAACCCCGCCATCCAGCTCCTCAAGAGATCGGTCGAGCTGGGCAGGTTCGGCCGTATCTACCTGGCCAACACCACGGTGCGCTGGAACCGGCCGCAGTCGTATTACGACATGGCGCCGTGGCGCGGAACGTGGGAGTTCGACGGCGGCGCCTTCATGAACCAGGCGAGTCACTACGTGGACATGATCCAGTGGCTCGTGGGACCCGTGGAATCGGTCGTGGCCAAGACGGCCACCCTGGCTCGTCGGATCGAGAGCGAGGACACCGGGGTAGCCATCCTGCACTTCCGCAACGGGGCGCTGGGCACCATCGAGGTCACCATGCTCGCCTATCCGCGCAACATGGAGGGCTCGATCACGATCATCGGCGAGCGCGGCACGGTGAAGGTGGGCGGGACGGCGCTCAATCGTATCGACCACTGGGAGTTCGCCGAGTACGATGACATTGACCGCGAGGCCGAGCTCCTCAAGGCGGCGCCCAACCCGCTCTCGGTCTACGGCTCGGGCCACCGCCCGTACTACGAGAACGTGGTCAGGGTTCTGCGCGGCGAGGGGGCGGCCGACACCAACGGGCGCGAGGGGCGCAAGTCGCTCGAGCTGATCCTGGCGATCTACGAGTCGGCGCGATCCGAGTGCCAGATCGCCCTTCCACTGCGGACATTCTCACGCGATCAGGCAGCCACGGGCGCGACATCGGGACGGGGCCGGTCGGGCGCGTGAGCGAGATGCGCGAGTTGCCGGGCGGCGTCCTCGTGCACGAGTCGAGCTATGTAGACGACGGCGCCGTGGTGGGGAGGGGCACCAGGATCTGGCACTTCTGCCACGTCATGGGCGGCGCCGAGATAGGCGAGGCGTGCAGCCTGGGGCAGAACGTCGTCGTGATGCCGGGAGTGGTGCTGGGTCGGAACGTCAAGGTTCAGAACAACGTGAGCCTCTACGAGGGCGTGCGGTGCGAGGACGACGTGTTCCTCGGCCCCTCGATGGTGTTCACCAATGTCGTGAACCCTCGGAGCCACGTGTCGCGCAAGCACGAGTACCGCCCTACGCTGGTACGACGCGGAGCGACCATCGGGGCCAACGCCACCGTGGTGTGCGGGCACAGCCTCGGCGAGTACTCTTTCGTGGCAGCGGGCGCAGTGGTCACGCGCGACATCCCACCCTTCGCACTGGTGGCTGGCGTGCCGGCGCGCGTTGCCGGATGGATGTGCCGCTGCGGTGAGCGACTGCCACTTGGCGCGGAGATCGCCGACGGGCTGGGAGCGCAATGCGCGGCATGCGGGTCCCGATACGCTGCGGAGAACGGAACCCTGCGCGTGCTGGACCAGGGTAAGTAACCAGCGGTAAGAAAAACCAAGCGGGGATCGGCGATCAGGCACGGCTTGTAGGGCTGAGCTCCAGCCCCCGGCACGCTACCCGATCCCCGATCCCCGCTTTCTACATCTAGGTGGTCGCGCAGGGACTCGAACCCCGGACCTCTGGTATGTGAAACCAGCGCTCTAACCGGCTGAGCTACGCGACCGTGCGCCCGACGACCGGGCGGCAAGTTCCCAATCTTAATCGGGGACGGGACCCGGTGGTAGTGGCGCAACGCGCATTTCGTATGTAGAGTAGCGCTCGACGAGAAGCGTGGCGGCCGTTCTGGGGCGGCCGGCGACAAGAGCACTCTCACACTACGCGGAGGTGCGCCGCATGGCCGTTTTCTCCTTCCTCGATCGCGACAGGACCATCGCGAAGCCCGGTTTCAACCGCTGGCTC
>DATCXG010000328.1:0-2749 GCA_036565945.1 Gemmatimonadaceae bacterium | reverse complement strand
GGCGTCGAGCCGCTTCGAGAAGCTGCGCAGCGTACCGTGCGCCCAGGTGACGTCGGGCACGGCGACTACGCGGGGCATGGCCGAGAGGTGGACAACCACGGTTAGTCCGGGCAACGCGAATCTCTACTCGGTCACGGATGTGGTCACGTACACGGCCGCGGGCGGGCGCTCGCGGACCCTCACCTTCCAGAGTTACGTCCCATGCAGCAACTAAGGAGCGCGGGGGTGCCCGCGCGCGCGGCTCGTTCGCAGCGCAGAAAGGGCGTGACGCTGATCGAGCTCATGATCACGCTCGTGCTCCTCGGCATCGTGGCTGGCGGGATGATGCAGATCATCGTCAAGCAGCAGAAGTTCTACAGCGGAAACTCCAGCGTGCTGGGGACGAGGAGCAACGTGCGCCAGGGTATCGCGGTGTTCCAGAGCGACCTTCGCGCGATCAACCCCGCTCTCGACGTCTACGCCGGCTACATGAAGCCCACGTCGCTCGACTTCCGGGAGCCGCGTGGTAACTCCGTGGTCTGCGCGTTCGACAAGGTCACGCCCAACGTCATCGTGGTTCCGCCTCCGGTACTCTCGAGCGATGCAATCTTGACGAGCTGGATACAGGAGCCTCAGTTGGGCGACTCCGTGCTCGTTTACGACCCCAAAGGGCGCGCCTGGGTATCGGCTGGGTACGAGATCACCGGCACGGCGCCTTCCGAGGGAAGCGGCACGTGCACGGGTGTGGCGCCGGCCGCCGATTGGTCGCGGGGCTGGAAAATCACGCTGAAGAGTGACGTGAAACCCAACCTCCCCGACACGCTGGCAGTGGGCGCTTCGGTGCGCTTCTTCCGTCGCGCACGCTTCGAGTTGAAGCTGGCGGCGGATAACGAATGGTACCTGGCATTCCAGGACTGCAACCCGACGCGCGCTACCCCGTGCTTCGATCCGATTCCGATCGCCGGACCGTATCTGGCCGCGGACAACAATCCTCCCGGGCTGCAGCTCGAGTACTTCAACGCCGCCGGGAGCGCGACTACCACTCCGTCGGCGCTGCGCAGGATAGACATCACGTTCCGGTCGCAGGGAACGACGCCGGTGGATATGGACGGAAGGGCGAAGGGGTTCTACCGGGATTCGCTCAAGACCAGTCTTGCCGTACGCAACGTTCAGTAGTGCGATAGCAACAGGAGACTATCAATGAGATCACATCGTGCTGGCGACCGTCGCGGTTTCGCGCTGCTCGTGGCGCTTGCGGCGCTGGTTATCATCGGGGGGCTCATCGTGGGTGCGTTCTTCGCTTCCACGCAGGAGTACCGCATAGGCAGGAACACCGTGCTGCAGTCGCGCGCTATGACGGCGGCGGAGTACGGGCTGAACGAAACGCTTCTGATGGACAAGGTCTGGAAGTCCACGTGGGCAGATGCGGCTTCGGGTACGCTCGTTGCCGACAACCAGTCCTTCAACCCAGGCGATGGCTCGGTGGGCCAGCGCTCGGTGGTCAGCCTGGGCAACGGGAATTTCCTCGTGATCTCGGAGGGGTTCTCTGGTAGCTCGCTCGGGGCGCAGGCGCGCAAGCGCCTGGGCGGATTCGCGAGGCTGCGCGCGCCGAAGTTCAATTTGCGCGGAGCCATCACCACGAAGGGGTCGATCAAGATTGCCGGTTCCACCGAGATTCACGGCGAGGACACGCCGCCGAATCTCTGGTCCGATTGCCCGCCGACTACCGATACGCTTCCGGGCATCGCGTACAACCCGAGCAATCCGCCACAGATCAACTGCGACAACAAGGACTGCGTGACGGGGGATCCGCCGTCGCTACCGGACTCCGCCGCCGCAGACGCCGGTACCTACAACGTGTTCGGCGATATCAACTACACGGACCTCGTGGCGCTGGCGACCAAGACTATTCCGGGTGGTCAGACCTTCACGAACCTCGCGCCCGTCTTCAAGCTCGACGTGAACGGCCTCAAGCTCTGCGATCGCAGCGCCACGTCGAATTGGGGCGACCCAACGCACTCCTATCCCGACCCGCAGTGCCGTTCGTACTTCCCGATCATCCACGTGACGGGAGATCTGAAGCTCACCGGAGGTGCCGGGCAGGGCATCCTCCTGATCGATGGCAACCTGGACGCGTCGGGCGGCGTGAACTTCTACGGGCCGGTCATCGTCAAGGGAGCGCTCAAGATCACCGGTAACAGCGCCGCCCCACGCTTCCTGGGCGGCGTGATGGCGGAGAACGTCGACATCAACAACAACATGATGGCCGGTAACTCCGTGGTGAACTTCTCGAGCTGCGCGATCGAGAAAGCGGTCAATGGCAGCGCTACGCCGGCCTTCGACAGGACCCGTGGCTGGATGGAGATGTACTGACGGTCCGGAGCCGGGCGCCCTCCACCGAGGGAGTCCGCTCGCGAAAGGGAGTGGTACGCACCAGGCGCTTTGGGTGATGCTCGCATCACCCAGAGCGCCATTTTCGTGTGCATGTCACGCGCTAGCACCCACCTCCGGAGCGAGCCGCCCATGCAAACGTCGCCCGCTGTCGTCTCGGCACCCTCGCCATCGTCGCACCGCCTGTCGGGCTTCACGCTCGTCGAGCTGCTAATTGCCACGGTGGTCCTCGCCGTTGGCCTACTCGCTCTCACGAGCGCTGGCGCCGCGATCGTGAAGCTGGAAAGCCACGGCCAGCAACTGTCCCGAGTCGCCGCCGCTGGAGAAACACGGCTCGAGCTGCTCCGGGCCCAGCGTTGCGCCGCCACTTCAGGCGCCA
>DATCXG010000303.1:0-5993 GCA_036565945.1 Gemmatimonadaceae bacterium | reverse complement strand
CAGCGGTTACCCGCCGAGCGTCAGGGGAGCGGGCTGACGATCAGAACCCCGGAGCCCTTCAGGCCACCGCCCTGATCGATGACTTCCGCGTACTTGTACGTACCCGCTTTCAGGAAGATGGTCGAATCGGACAGACCAGCCGTGAGTGTATCGGTGGGTTGGGTCTGCACTCCTCCGGGCACATCGGTGAAGGTGATCTGGTGCTGTCCCGAATCGCTATCGTCCACGGTCCAGAGAATCACATCGCCGACGTACAACGGCGGAGATCCCGACTCGGGAAGTGTATCGGGCGTGAACACCCCACCATTCACCGTAATCGTGTAGTGCTGCGGGTTCGGATTCGGGTTGCCGTTGTCGCCCGGCCCTGTGCTGTCCTTCCCACAACCAAGTAGCATCGTCGCTGCAATGGCGGCGATGAGTGTCTTCCGCATGGCTTCCTCCAGTACGTGATCCGAGTGGCCCCACCCAACCCTATAGTCGACCAGACGCCCGCGTACCCCGATGGGGTGCCTGTTCGCCGCTACTTCAGCAAAAGCTCTGCCGTTGGTTTGCCTGCGGCCGCGACGCGGGTCACATTGCAAATACCGCACTTGCACGGGAGGCGCCAGATTCGTCGACACGGGCCTGTCCTCCGGTGAACGTGCCTTCCCTATGGAAGCGACTGTTCCACCAGGAGGGATGATGTCGAAAACGATGTCGAGGTGGGCTTCGCGACGCTGCGTCATGATAATGGCGCTGCCCGTCTCCCTGATTGCCTTGCCCGCTGCCAGCGAAGCGCAGCAGACCGATACTGTTCCACAGAAGCTCGCGCCGGTGATCACTGTCACCCGTGAGGCCGGTCGCTCCCCGCTCGACCTCCCGTACGCCGTGAGCAGCACTCGCCCCGACAGCGCGCGGCCGGGCCAGCGGCATGTTCTCCTCGACGAGACGCTCTTTCTGCTCCCCGGCGTGACCGTGGCGAATCGCAACAACCCCACGCAGGACCCGCGCATATCGATCCGCGGCTTCGGCTCGCGCTCCGCCTTTGGCGTGAGAGGCGTGCGCGTGCTCCGCGATGGGATGCCACTCACGCTCCCCGATGGCCAGACGCCCGTGGATTATCTGGATCTCGAGTCGTCGGGGTCGGTGGAAGTGATCAGGGGTAGCGCCGCCGCGCTGTACGGAAATGCCTCCGGCGGCGTGATCGACATCCACTCCGCGCCCGCGCCCAGCGATCCATTCGCGGTTTCGGCGCGGGGTTGGGGAGGGAGCGACGATTTCCAGCGTTGGACCGCGACCTTCGGCGGGACGAGCGGCCGCTTCAACTACCAGGGCGATGTCAACCGGACCACCCAGGATGGGGAGCGGGCGCACTCGCACCAGCGGATCACCAATGGGTATGCACGCGCTGAGCTGTCCGCAGGGAAGACTGATCTCTCACTCCAGCTCCTGGGCCACGACATGCCGGTGGCGGAGAACCCCGGTTCGCTGACGCTCGCGCAGCTCGACAGCGCTCCGGATATGGCCGACCCGTCGTACGTGTCGAAGCGTGCGGGCAAGGATGTCTCGCAATTTCAGGTGGGCCTGCAGGCGCGGCGATCGCTGCGCAGCGGGGAGCTGATCGCCAACGTGTACGGCGGATCGCGCGACCTGTACAACCCGCTCACCTTCGGGATAGTCGACGTGGGGCGTGTCTCGTACGGTGGCGGCGTTCGGTTGACCGTACCGGCGATCTTCCTCGGCCTCCGGCACAGCGTCACCGTGGGGGCGGACCTGCAGCGCCAGGACGACGACAGGAAGAACTTCGAGAACTGCAATGGTGTGAATTTCGACGGCGGCAGCGTTCCTGACGGCTGTGTCGAGGGCGGAGGTGAGAGGGGCGCGGTATCGGTGAATCAGAACGAGATCGTCTCGGGGATCGGTCCGTACATCCGTGACGAGATCACTATCGGGGATCGGTATCGACTCGATCTGGGAGTGCGCGCCGACTACGTGCGCTTCGAGGTGCGCGATCACCTGATCACGTCCACCGACCCCGACGACTCGGGTGAGCGGACGCTGCACGCGGTGAGCCCGATGGTGGGCGTCGTGGCGCGCGTTTCGCCGCTGCATTCCGTGTACGCGAATTTCGCGACGGCATTCGAGACGCCCACCGCCACGGAACTGGGCAACCATCCCGATGGGTCAGCGGGCATCAACCCCGATCTCAAGCCGCAACTGGCCACCACGTACGAGGTCGGAGCGAAGGGAATCGTCGCATCGCGCGTGCAGTATGATGTGTCCGTCTTCGACACCGAGGTTCGCGACGAGCTCATTCCCTTCGAGATCGTCGGGGGCGCTGGCCGACGTTATTTCCGCAACGCGGGACGCACGCGCCGTAACGGCTTCGAGGTCGGCCTCAACGCTACGCTCGGCGCCTTCGATCTGGGCGCGTCGTACAGCTACTCGCACTTCCGCTTCCGCGACTACGCCGTGGATGGTGTGGTGCTCGACGGCAACACGATCCCCGGGATCCCCGCCAGCCAGCTTCAGGCTGCCGCCACCTGGCACGGCCACCGGGGGATCTTCGCCACGATCGAGGGTCAGACCCAGAGCAGCATTCTCGTGGACGATGCCAACAGCTCGCGCTCCGATGGCTACGCCATCGTCAACCTGCGACTGGGGGCGGTGACTGCCTTCGGCAATCCCTGGCTCTCACCCGTGATAGGCATCCGCAATGTCTTCGACGCCCACTACGCTGGCTCGATCGTCGTCAACGCCAACGGCGGCAAGTTCTACGAGCCCTCCCCGGGAAGGAGCGTGTTTGCGGGGCTGACGCTGGCGGTGGGGAGATAGGGGGACTGCTCCCTGGCTCCTACATCATCTACCCGACGAAAAGACTATAGCCCAACAGCACCAGCACTATCCCACTGATCAGGACGTACATCCAATCGCGCTGGAGGGCGAAGGCGATGAGGGTGAGGAGGACGCGGGCGACGGGGGTGGCGATCAGGAGGACGATCCCGAGCTGGACGATCGCCGCGGGCTGGAGGGCGAGCGCGCCGGAGATCACGCCGGAGAGTGTGCTCAGCATCTCGGGCTGACCACGGAAGGTCGAGTGGTCAGGGATCAGCGCGCCGTGATGGATCATGAAGGCGATCCCGCCCAGCAGTGCGACCGCGGCGGCGATCAGCACGCCGATGCGGAGCAGGTTGCCCACCATCTGCTCCACGTGCTCCTCGGCGGGCGCGTGGCCCGAGGCGGTCACGATCGGCCCGGATGCTTCGTACCTGGTCATCGGCTCAGATGCTCCCGGTGATGCCGTTGTAGAGCATCTCGAAGGCCATGACCACTACCACGATGGCGAAGATGAGCCGCAGGCGTGGGGTCTTGAAGTTGGGCAGCGCCCGGGCGCCGCCGAGCGCGCCGCAGAGGACGCCGAGCATTACCGGGAAGGCGAGACCGGGATCTATGTAGCCGCGATGGAGGTAAACGCCGGCGCTGGCGGCAGCGGTCACGCCGATCATGAAGTTGCTGGTGGTGGTGGAGACCTTGAACGGGAGTCGCATCGCGCGGTCCATGGCCAGCACCTTCACCACTCCGGAGCCGATTCCCAGCAGGCCGGAAAGGATGCCCGCGATGTACATGATTCCGAAGCCGAGCGGGACGTGCCGTACCCGATAGCTCTGCGGCCCTTCGAGCGTGGGATACGAGGAGTCGAGTCGCAGCCAGCTCGCTACTCGATCCGGTGGACCAGCGACCGTGTGCTCGACGCGCTGGCGGGTGGTCTGCCACGCTGACTGCAGGAGCACGAGGCCGAAGATGATCGCGATCACCCGCGGCGACACCATGCCGGCCACGAACGCCCCCGTGAGGGCACCCACCGTGGTGGCCACCTCGAGGAGCATCCCCACGCGCACGTTGGTGAAGCCCTCCTTCACGTACGCAGCGGCAGCGCCCGACGAAGTCGCGATCACCGACACGAGCGAGGCGCCGATGGCGTAGCGGATGTCCACGTGGAAGACGATGGTGAGAAGGGGAACTATGACGATCCCGCCACCGAGCCCCGTCAGAGAGCCGAGCAGTCCCGCAGCCAGCGCCCCGGTGAAGATCAGGACGCTGAGCTCGAGGACGTTCACGCGTCCCTCAGCATCTCGCGCGCCGCATTGTAACCGCAGGCGCCCATGACGCCGCCGCCAGGGTGGGTGGCCGCCCCGCACAGATAGAGTCCCCGGATGGGGGTGCGGTAGTCGGCGTAGCCCGGGAGCGGGCGCATGAAGAAGAGCTGATTCAGGTTCATCGCGCCCTGGAAGATATTGCCACCCCTGAGCCCGAATCTGTTCTCGAGGTCCACGGGCGAGAGCACCTGACGGTCGATCACCGAGCGGCTGAAGTTGGGCGCATACTCGTCGAGTATGGCGAAGCAGCGATCGGCGAACGCCTCCTTCACCTCGCTCCAGTTCCCCTCGCGCAGCCGCGCGGGCGCGTACTGGATGAACATGGACATGAGGTGCTTGCCAGCCGGTGCCACGGTGGGATCCACCGCTGACGGGATGGTGCACTCGAGGATGGGCGAGCGCGAAGGAGCACCGTACTTGGAGTCGTCGAAGGCGCGCTCCATGTAGTCGATGGTCGGCGCGATGTGGATCGTTCCCCGGTGCTCGGGGCCGGCCTCGCCGTCGCGCGCTCCGTCGTTCATCGCGGTGAATCTGGGCAGCTCGCTGAGCGCGACGTTGATCTTCAACGTGCTGCTCGAGTAGTCGATCGCCCGCACGTCCGAGAGGAACTCATCGGGGAGGGCGCTCGCATCGATGAGACCGATGAAGGTGTGGTGCGCATCGGCGTTGGACGCTATCTGCCGGGCGTGGAACTCGGTGCCATCGGCGAGCGCCACGCCATACGCCGTGCGGCCCCGCGTGAGGATGCGCGCCACCGGGGCGCTGGTCCGGATCTCCACGCCTCGCTCCCGCGCGGCCGCGGCGATCGAATCGGAGATGCCGCCCATGCCGCCGCGCACGTAACCCCAAACTCCTCGTGCGCCATTGCACTCGCCCATCACGTGGTGGAAGAGGACGTACGCCGTACCCGGCGTGGACGGCGATGCAGCGGCCCCTATCACCGCGTCGGTGGCGAGAGGAGCCCTCAGCTCCTCCGACTCGAACCAGCGCTCGAGCACCGAGCGCGCGTCACCGGTGAGGATCTCGATCGCACGCGCACCCACTTCGGGCCCGAGCTTGCGGAAGGCGAAGCCCAGCTTGGCTAGTCTCAGCAGATCGCCAGGCCGCTTGGACCAGGGATCGGGCGGCGTCTGCATGAGCGTGGGCTCGATGAAGTCCGCCACTCGCTCGAGCATCGCTTCGTAACGCGGGAAGGCCTCCGCGTCTCGCGTGGAGAACTTGGCGATCTCCTTCTGATTGAACGCGAGGTCGGGTCCGAGCATCAGGTGGCGCCCGTCGGGGAAGGGCGTGAACGACGACGGATTGCGCGGCAGCAGCTCGAAGCCGTGTCGGTGCAGCTCCAGGTCGCGGATTATCTCGGGGCGCAGGAGGCTGTTGACGTAGGCGCCGGTGGAGACCTTGAAGCCCGGGAATACCTCCTCGGTGACGCACGCCCCTCCCACCATCTCGCGACGCTCGAGCACCAGTACTCTCTTGCCGGCTCTGGCCAGGTAGGCGGCGGTGACGAGGCCGTTGTGACCGGCCCCGATGATGATGACGTCGTAATCTGCTCTCAATGGCTGCTCCGGAAGGCGAATCTGACACGGCGAGACGGAGGTAAGCTCGGCATTGGACGCCTCGCGCGTCAAGGTCGTCAGCGCTAGCTTTTGGCCGTCGCGAGTCGACGCACCGTTCCCATCCACGCTGGCTCGCCAACCACCGCCTCAGAGTATCTCCGTGGCCCAGGCGTTAATCGATACTCCCAGCTCGTACGACTACGGCTACATCGCGACACCAGCTCGCGCCGCATGGATCGGGCTCGCGCTGCTAACGCTGATCAACCTGTTCAACTACCTGGACAGGTACGTCGTGCCGGCC
>DATCXG010000298.1:0-13114 GCA_036565945.1 Gemmatimonadaceae bacterium | reverse complement strand
TCTCACCGCCCACCCATTCCCGTTGAAGTCGTTGCGATCCACCACGAGCCTGTTTGCCCCGTCGGCCAGGAGCGCGGTCGTGTTGCGCTCGAATACGTTGTGCTCGAGCCGGCTGTCGGTGATCTCCTTGAGGAGAAGGCCGTAAGCGGCACCGCCCCAGTTCTGCTCGAAACGGTTGCCCGTCATCTCCACGCGCCGGGTGTACATGACCGCCACGCCGGATCCATTGTGGCGGAAGACGTTGTCCCGATACTGGCAGTCGTCGGAGTACATGAAGTGGAGCCCATAGCGCAGGTTGCCTTCGCTGATGTTGCCACGCACCTCGCTGTCGTGCACGAACTCCAGGTAGATCCCGTCGCGGTGGCCGGTCACCCGGTTGTCGGCAATCGTGATGCCGCGCGATGACCAGAGGTGAATCCCGTTCCCGGACGACGCCTCCCCGAGCGCGGCCGCTCGCAGTACGTTGCGTTCGATACGGCAATCGGTGGCTTCGGCCAGATAGATGCCGAAGAATGCATCGTCCACCTGATTGTCCGTGATGACGCATCGGCTGGCGCCCGCCACCCTGATCGCGGCGCGGTCTTCCACGAAGCTCGTGCCCACGTGCGCGAAGCGCAGCCCGCGGACGGTGACGTCGTCGGCCGATATCGACATTATCTGGTGCTTCCCCTCGCCATCGAGCAGTGGCTGTCCTTCACCCACGATCTCCACCGCGCGGTCCACGATTATGGTCGGTTCGCGGTAGGTCCCTGGCGTCACGGTGATGCGTCCGCCGGGTGTGACCAGGCGCAGCGCGGCGGAGATGGTGGTCACCGGTCCGGCCGGACTCACGACCACCGTTTGCTGCGCCGCTGCCGCCCGGGACACGGCGCAGAGTGGCGCGGTCGCGGCGAGCAGAGCCCACAGGCATGTGGCTCGCATCAGCTCAGTGGGTGCGCGCACGTGATGCCATATCGGTTGTGCGCGCGCCAGCGCCATCGGCGCCGCCACCTGGACGCAACGCATCGCGCCCGACGAGCTTCAGCACATCGGACCACGTGAGAATGTCGCCGTTCAGGCTCGCCGCCAGCGCGGCCGCGTCGGCTCGGCCGGCCAACGCGAGGAACCCGCGTCCCATGGGGCTTCCCGGCCCGCCGTGCCGAAGGAAAGTCGCCGAGTCGGCGGATATCAGGGTACCAGGGCGCTTGTAGTCGCTCACCCACGTGGAGCTTACCGTGCTGCCATCCGCTAGCCCGACGTAGTACGACGCGAGGCATTCTATGGAGTCGAACTTCAGAACCTTCCCCGTCCGCGTGATCAGCTCACCACCGTAGCGTGGATCGCTGATCTGCATGCGGCAGTAGTCGCATGAATCCTGACCATACGCAATCGGCACGGGCGCGGCGCTGCACGCTACGAGCACGAGGAGCAGTGTGGCGATGGCTCCCAGTGCACGAGCAATAGGGCTGAAGCGCGCGACTTGCCTGGCACGCAGGGGTGTCATCGGCCACCGAGCGGTTCGAGCTCGGCGCGAGCACCGCGAAATGGCACCCCATCTGTTGGTCCCTGCGTCACGCGGGCCGCCGGCGTGGCGCGCGCCGCCCGCACCGAGAGCACAACGGCGACGAGTCCCAGGAGGAAAGCGATCCCCAGGAGTATCGCGCCTGTTGTCGGCATCGAGATGGCGGTGAAGTTCAGGAGCTGCTTGGAGCCGATGAGGGGCGGCTGGTAGGTCATGCCCGGCACCTTGATGATGGCCTGCTCCAGATCGAGGTTGTGACCGTAGTCGTATTCCCATCTCCAGAACTCCACCAGCCCGACGATGGCCAGCGCGAGGAAGCCGCCCAACCATGCGACGAGCAGCCGCCGGCGCCCCGCGAAGGCGACCATGAGCCCGGTGGCGGCGAGCGCGCCCAGTATCCACGGCATGATGCGCAGGACCGGGATGGCGGCCGGGTCGATCGCCTTCATTCCGATGTAGTGATTCAGGGAGTTGATGTTGGCGAGATCTGTCTCACTCACTCCCGTCACCGTATTCACGTGGATCAACAGTCCCAGCCCCTCGGGGTATTGTGGCGCGAGCAGACGAATGTGCCAGAGGGGGAACGCGAACGCCGCGAACATGAGCAGCGCTGCCAGTCCCGTGAGCCATCGCGCATTCCTGTTCATGATGAGTCCTGAGTCGGTGTTCGTGTTCCGGTTGTCCGCCAGACGGGCTATCGTCCTTCAAGCGGGCGAGGTCATCGCGTGGGGAAGGGAGGGCTATCCAGATCTCCCTCCCCCACGCCCTGGGGTAGGTCAACGGTTCGAGGCAGGCTTATCCGCGGCGCCCGGCGTGCTCATCTGGGCCAGCGCCTTCTTGCTGGTATTCGCCGCGAGCGGCACGCTCGATCCGGCAGGGGAGATACGGATGTACCCCTGCATCTCCTGGTGCAGCGCCGAGCAGAAGTCCGTGCAGTAGAAGGGGTAGACTCCCGCCGCCTGTGGCACCCACTGCAGGGTGCGCGTCGCTCCCGGTGCCAGGATCAACTCCGCGTTGTTGGCACCCAGCACCGCGAACCCGTGCACGATGTCCCAGTCCTGCTCGATGTTTGTGACGTGGAAGTACACGGTGTCGCCCACCTGCACGCCCTCTATGTTGTCGGGTGCGAAGTGGCTGCGGATTGCCGCCATCTTGATGTCCACTCGCTTGCCGTGCCGGACGATGCCGCCCTCACTCTCGGCTCTCACGATGTTCGGGTTCTTACTCTCGGAGAGCTTGTAGTACCTGACCTGCTTGTCCTTGAGCAGCGACGCCGGTAGTGCCTGCGCATAGTGCGGCTCTCCGATGGTCGGGAAGTCGAGCAGCATCTTCATCTTGTCGCCGCTGATGTCGATCAGCTGCGCCGACTGCGACAGCTCCGGCCCGGTGGGGAGATAGCGATCCTTGGTGATCTTGTTGAGCGAGAGGAGGTACTTGCCCCACGGTTTCTTGCTGTCGCCACCGGGGATCATGAGATGCCCTACCGAGTAGTAGATCGGAATGCGATCCACCACCTCCCAGGTGCCGAGCTTCCACTTCACGATCTCCGACGAGATGAACATGGAGGTGTAGGCATTCCCCTTGTCATCGAATTCCGTGTGCAGGGGGCCGAGCCCGGACTTCTGCACCTCGCCCGCTATCGTCGCCTCGTACTTGAGGACTGGGATGCCGTCTATCTCCGTTTCGTACTGCTTGTCGGCGATGGCCTTCTGCATCTTGCTGAAGGAGTGCACGGGGATGATCGTGGAGAGCTTGCTGCTCGCGACGATGTATTCCCCGCTCGGGTCGACGTTCACGCCGTGCGGCGACTTGGGGGTGGGCAGGAAATAGACGATGCCATCGCAATTGCGTGGGTCGAGTACCCGAACGCTCGTCTTGCGCTCACTCTTCGCGATGTGGGTAGCCTCATCCTTGTAATTGTGCGTGTACGCCACGGGCATGGAACGCGCCTTTCCCTCCGTCACGCACTGCTCCGCGCGCCGGTAGTTCACGGCTGCAACGAAGTCCTTGTCGTTCTTCGATGCGTTTACCTCGAGCTTCGTGTGAGCCTGCTCGGTATTGTAGGACGTGAAGAAGAACCACCCATCGGATGGCCCCTTCCCAGAGTGTCCGATGTCGTAATCGAAGCCGGGCATGAGGATCTGGAAGGCGACGTCCATCGCACCCGGCTTGTCGGCCGAGATGAAGGAGAGCACACCCTTGAAGTTCTCCTTGTACGAATCGATCGGTACGTCCTTGTTCGGAAG
Source organism: Gemmatimonadaceae bacterium (assembly GCA_036565945.1). Classification (GTDB taxonomy): domain Bacteria; phylum Gemmatimonadota; class Gemmatimonadetes; order Gemmatimonadales; family Gemmatimonadaceae; genus JADGGM01. Next base: position 9,367 of record DATCXG010000298.1, on the reverse strand, counting down.
CGGGACGCTGAAGCGCGTGGCCGATACCAGGTACTTCGTGTCTGGCGTCGTGAACGGCGAGGCGTGGTTGCCAGCCGTGTTCGGGATCTGGAGGATCTCCGTAGTCTCGAACGTGGTCAGATCGATGCGTGCGATGCGCGGTGTGTTATTGCCATTGATGAACAGCCAGCGTCCATCGGGCACGCCGTCGGTCTGCGATAGCTCCGGGTGGTGGGCATCATCCCACGGTACGAAGCCGTAGGTGGTCTGGAGCATCGCCTTGGTGTTCTCGTCGTAACCGTAGCCGCTCTCGGGGAACTGCGAGAAGACCGGGATCTGCTTGACGAGCCGGCCAGAGGGAAGCAGGTAGACGGCGACCTGGCCGCTGTATCCGCCCGAGAGGAATGCATAGAATTCGTCGTACGACCCGGGCGGGACATACACCTTGGACGCGGCGTCACCGGTGACCAGGTTCTGGGATTTCGGTCCCGCCGCCGAGCAGGCGTACAGGGCCGCACTCGCTGCGACGGCCGTGATGATGCCGATGGCGATCTTGCGGGAGATGATCGAGGGCATTGCGGCCTCTGCTCTGAAGGTATGTGTGATCCATCCGACGATCCTCACTGCGGCGCACATGACCACGCTTGCTCTGCTGCGACTCTGCACGCCCTGGTACGAGGTGCACATCCAGGACGTGCAGCTAACCTACGGTCGCGGTGGTGGGCGGAAAATCGGGGTAATCACGCCACGTACGTGAGACAATCCGGGATCGCAGTGTCGGTGATTGCCCGACAGGAGGGACGGGATCCTCACCCGGTGCACTGCTCAGTCGGGCGCGACGGTGGGTCCACCCGGGAGCCAGGAGAGGGGAGGCCTGAGATGGATGCGAGCGGCCGCGCGCGACCGCGATCGAGGGCGCGGTATCAGCTGGTCCCCAAGGTCGACGCGCGGATTGAGATGTGGGACCGCCGCGTGTCGACCGCAGCGCTCAGTGGCCCGACGTACTTGCCTCTCTGCCGGTGGCCTCGTCCACGTACATCCGGATGACCACCGAGCGCTCAGGAGTCGGATCGTCGCTGGTGAAGGTCTCGGGTACGATGCCTCGCAGGAGCTCTACCGCCTGAGAGTAGACCTGTTCCTGCGCGGGCGTCCCGCCCGGCGACATCTCGTAGACGGTGGTGTGCAGCACCACGCTGCGCCAGTTGAATACTCCCTCCACCTCATCGACCTCGAACGCCACCCACGGGCTGTGGGCCAGGACGGTGATCTTGGACCCCGGCGCCGTGCGCGCGTAGATCCAGCCATCGTGATACACATAGTGGATTGGCTCGATGTCCACGCGGTTGCGGAATGCATATGCGATCCGCCCCACGTGGTGCCTCGCGAGCATCTCGTCGATCTCGGCTCGTGAGAGCTCCCGAAAGATCGGCCTTGTCGTGGGATCCACTGGCCCCTCCTCGATGATTGGCGACCGCGCGCAGTCACACCGCGCGCCCCGACTGCCCCTGACAGCCGCGGCGATCCTCCCCTACCAGCATCGACCAGATTCGCGCTGCTTCCCAACGAGAGTGATTCGGCATGATGCGATATACCGCGTCTCGGCGCTACGGGTGGCGCGAACCTGGAGTGCCGATGGCCTTGGCAGTGTCGAGTACGGTATGTCCAGTCGCGACGCTATCCCTCCGTACGGTGCCGAGGCTACTTTTCTGAAGGTTCCACAACCTCTGCCGGGCAACCTCGCCGTGCAGTGAGTGACGGCCACGATGCGTGGCATCGGCGTGATGACCTCAGACTCCCAGAGGAGGCACTATGAGTGTTGACGCGAAACCCAGCCCTTTCTACGCATGGCTCGACCACGCGTCGATTCGGGAACTGGTCCGCGGGGCGCTTGCACTCCCGCCAGGTGAACGGCTCATCCTGATCAAGGGCCTCATCCCGAGTCTCATAGAGGACATGGGCGATGCAGCCGTGCAGTCCTTCCTTGATGAATTGCGGACCAAGGCATACCGCTATTCGGAAGCTGTGGCGCATCCCGGAGAGGGTGGCGCCACCCGGCGCACGTCGGGGGAGCTGCTGGGCGGCCCAGTGCCAGGCTATGAAGCCCGCCTTTACCTCGGCGGACCACGCGACCCACGTCGCCCTGGAGGACGAGCGCTGGAGCGCCGGTGGGAAGCCGCTGCGTGGGAGAAGTTGGAAGGCACGGGCACGACGGACTCCGCAGGTTAACCTGCGGAGTCCACTTCTACTTCACTGCGTGGCGCGCACGACGAAGACCGGGCGGGCAGCACCGCGCAGAACCTCGCGCGCCACGCTCCCGAGAAGTGCTGCGCGCACGCCGTGCGTATGACTACCCAGGATGATCATGTCGCTCTCGAGTCGCTTTGCGGCGCCCAGAATCTCGTGCACTGGGTCGCCCAGGGTGACCTCGCGATGCACTCCTTGCGCGTCGAGTCCCGCCGCGGCGATGGTCTGATCGACCCATAGCTCGGCATCCTGCACGGCGTTCGCCAGCACTTCCTCCGGAACCGGAACCATGACGCCCGACACCACGGCGCCCGCCGAGAGGAGGCCGCTGAGCATGCTCGAGCTCACCACATGCAGTACCGTCACGTCTGCATCGTACTGCTCTGCCAGGAAGCGAGCCCATCCCAGAAGCGCGTCGGTGATCGGTGCTTCATCTATGGGTACCAGAAGCCGACGCGGTGTTGCCTCTCCCACGTTCGTGCCTAGCACGACTGGAATCGTTGCGTTCCGCAGTAGCTGGGCGGCGGTGCCACCTGGTCGCTGCCCCACTCCGGTGCGTGCGCCGTGCGGACCGACCACGATCGCATCGGCGGTGTATTCCGCCGCGACCGCGGCGATCTGGGTGGCGGGGTCTCCCTCCCGGATCTCTAGCCAGATGCGCTGCGCGCCCAGCGATTCACTCAACTCACGCATCCGCTTGTCGGCTCCGACGCGCGCGGATTCCACCACGATATCCTTTGGGGGAAACCTTCCGCGGAAGAAGCGAGGTGGCTCGGGAACCGCTATGGCGTGAACGAGGACGAGCTCGGCACCGGGCGCGAAGCACCGTGCCGTCCAGCGGGCAGCGGCTTCAGCGGAGGCGCTGAAGTCCATCCCGACGACTACTCGTTGCAGACGCATCTGAGCCTCATTGTTCGAAGTGACACATCGACCATCCCGCGGATGCACCGGCGTGTAGCGATGCCGCCTCGATATTGAACAGTATAACGCTTCACGAACCACCAGCCGACGTTTGCGCGGAGCGTGCCATCACACCAGAATCCACTGACGTCAGACATCCCGCTGTTTCGTTCCGAATCGGAGGACATCGTTGAAGGCAATGCGCGAGCTCTCGTTCCAACATTCCCATCGGTTCTTTCTTGGCGCCGCTGCATTGGCGGTAGGGTTGGCGGTTTCACATCCCGCGGCCGCGCAGACACGCCCTGCTCCCGCCGTGGATCCCGCGGCGACGGCGGCGGGGCCGCGCCCGCTTCCCGGCCCGGTGTACGAGTCTTCGGGGTTCAGCCGTGCCGTGACGCGCGGCACACGCACTCGCTCCGGGCGTCCTGGCCGGACTAACTGGGTACAGCGCGCCCGTTATCGAATAGACGCGAAGTTGAACGTTGCGACATCGCGACTCACTGGAACGGAAGGCGTGGTGTACCTGAACAACTCGCCCGACACTCTCCGTGAGGTGGCGGTCTACCTACGCCAGAATCTCTTCGCTCCGGGGAGCCCGCGACGGGAGGCGGTCCCGATCACCGGTGGCGTGACTCTCACGCGCGTTGCAGTCGGAGGGCGCACGCTGAAGCAGATGGTGCGTCGCCGCACGCGCACCGCGGCGTCGGATGCAGGGTACATCGTCCAGGGTACGGTGATGTGGGTCCGGCTTCCCGTGCCCCTGCTCCCGGGGGACAGCACACAACTCGAGTTCTCATGGTCGTTCACTCCGCCGCCCTCGCCGTCTGACGGGAGGGAGGGGCGTGAGGGTCACGTCTATTTCATGGGCTACTGGTATCCCCAGATCGCGGTGTACGACGATGTCAACGGTTGGGTGACGGATCCGTATCTCAACGGCGCGGAGTTCTACATGGACCCGGCCGATTACGACGTGCGCATCACGGTCCCGCGTGGCTGGGTGGTGGGCGCCACGGGGATGCTGCACGACTCGGCGGCCGTGCTGTCGCGCCAGACGCTGAGTCGTCTGGCCGCGGCGCGCGGGTCGCGCGATGTGGTACACATCCTCACCGCCGCCGATCGGCGCAACGGCAGCGCATTCGCCAGGAGCGCCACGGAGGCGGTCTGGCACTTCACCGCTCTGGATGTTCGTGACTTCGCGTGGGGCGCGAGCGACCGTTACGAGTGGGACGCGACAATCGCTCTGGTACCCAAGCCCGCGGCCGGCACCACGGATACCGTGATGATCAACAGCTTCTTCCGTCTCCACCCCGCCGCGGCGGCGTGGCCGCTCGGTGGAGCACGCTACACGCGCGATGCCGTGGAGCGGCTGTCAGCCTACCTGTGGCCGTATCCATATCCACAGATGACCTCGATGGAAGGCGTCATCACGAGCGGCGGCATGGAGTACCCCATGATGACCCTCATGCAGCCCTGGGCCGACACGCTCTCGCTCGCGGGCGACCTGATGCACGAGACGGGACACATGTGGTTCCCGATGCAGGTGGGGTCGAGCGAGACGCGCTATCCCTGGATGGACGAGGGGCTCACGCAGTTCGATGTGGCGCAGGCGATGCGCGTGCTGTACGGCGAGCCCCGTGCCGGTGGGCGGCTGAACGATTCGGAGCAGGGCCAGCGGAGCTCGTACCTGGGTCTGGCGCGCGCGGGCCGCGAGGGAAGCCTGATGCGATTCGGCGATCTCTCCGAGCAGGATCTCTACTTCGTGATGTATTACAACAAGACGGCGCAGGTGTTGGCGGCGCTGCGTGCCGTCATCGGACCCGAGCTGTTCCACCGTGCGTACCTGGAGTACGGCCGCCGCTGGCTGGGCAGGCACCCGTACCCCGCCGACTTCTTCAATACCTTCAACGATGTCTCGGGCCGCGATCTCTCCTGGTTCTGGACGACCTGGTTCTACGAACCCTGGTCCCTTGACCAGGCCATCGCTTCCGTTCGCGAGGAGGGCGACTCGGTGGCCATCACCATCGAGGACCGCGGGCTCGCGCCGATGCCAGTACTAATGGCGATCACTCGCGCCGATGGTAACGTGATTCGCGTCGACGCCCCGGTTGATGTGTGGCTGCAGGGAGCACGCCAGTGGGTGGTGCGGTTGCCCCGCACGCCGAATGTCGTGCGGGTGGAGATAGATCCCGATGGCGCATTTCCAGACGTCGATCGCGGTAATCAGCTCTGGGTCCGGGCCGGTGCTGCTCTCAGTACTCCGAGACAACGTTGATGCTCTTCTCCAGTGCCGCGCGGGCCTCCTGGGGGGTGATGACTTTCACCCCCTTGGTGGACACCGCGCGGACGTCCAGGATCTGCGCTCGCGTCACCAGGTCGGCACGAAGCTGAACAAGCCACTGGACGTTCCTGGTGGCGACGACATCGGCGTCTTTCCCGCTGGAGCTCCTGGCTCTGACGCACTCCACGGGTGAGGCGAACTCCTGTAGCAGAGTGCCTTCGGCAGTGTAGACACCGGCCACGATGGCGCCGCAGAAGGGGCTCAGGTAGTCTTTGTTCTGGTAGGAGATGGAGCCACCTACCTTGCCTGTGTCGTCCATGCGAACCACCGCATGCATGTGTTGCAGGGCGGGCTGCCCGGGCATCGCAAACGTGTAGTCGAACAACGAGACGGCGTGCGGTGCCCTGGCGCAATCGGTTTTCGGTGGGCCGAGCGGGATGGCGTCGATGGTTCCCGGCTCCACCGTGACCGGAGTTGCACCCAGGCACTCTGGCGTGGCGGGTGGCTCGATAGACCTCTTCTGCCCACCCTCCATGTAGAACATCGCTTGCCCCTGCGCCACGACGACGCCATCCCAGCTCTGTGCGCGCGAGTCACGTGTGACTGTGGCGAGGAGAGCCAGTGAGCCGAGCGCGGTGACCGCGATGGCACGCCGTCGGTGCGTGGGTGTCGCAGTCACCGGTCGCTCTCTCGCGATCCCGCGTGGCTCTCGGCAGCTCCCAGTACTCCGTCCAGCCGCGCCACGATATCGTTCAGTTGACGCTCGAGTTCCTGGAGGCGCTCGACCGCGTCGCGTCCCACCCGTTGATCCGCGCTGGTGGTCATCCCGTACAGATAGGTGAGCTGGTCGATCAGCTTGGGTTGCGAGTAGCGCACCGGCTCCGTCACGAGTGCGGTATCGAGTACCGCCAGCTTGAGCAGTGTGTCTGCCGTGGCGCCGGTGCCCCCATCGAGTCGCTTCCGCGCTGCCGCGATGCGCGCCGCGGCTCGCCGTGCTCGGCTGATCTCATCACGTACGCGCAGGTTGTGGGCCACCTGCCCCTCGATGTCGCGCTGAGTCACGCCCGACTTGATCATCCGCGGATCGGCGCGCACCACGAGCTGCTGCTCACCGATCCAGGGTGCGCCGCCACCGTTGGACGCCACCGAGAGCCTCACCTTGTAGGTACCCGGTGCAACCATGGGCCCGCGATCTCCTCGCGCGGATGGCGCATCGTTCCAGGCCCCAGGGTAGCGAAAGTCCCACGTCACTCGATGCAGGCCGGGCGTCCGTTCGAGGGCCGCCGTACCGGCCGACGCGGGCTCCGCGCTGCTCGCGCCGGCGGCGGAGTCACTGGAGAAACGTCGCACCAGACGACCGCGCGCATCGAGGATCTCGAGAGAGATCGCGCCGTTGCTCGCACGCGCGAGCGAATAGTCGATGATTGCGCCTGGTTGTGTATACTGTGGAGCGTCCGGGCCGTTCCCAACGCCGCGATATCTGAAGCGGTACGCCGTACGAGGCTCGAACAGATGTGCCGGCGCCGCGGCGATCCTGGGTGTCAGCTGTTCCAGCGGCGTGATGTCGTCCATGATCCAGAACGACCGACCCTGAGTGGCAATCACGAGATCGTGCCGGAACACTCTGAGATCGGTGATCGGTGTGACCGGCAGATTCAGCCTCAGCGGACGCCACTGTCCACCGTCATCGAACGAGACGTACACCCCGAACTCGGTACCCGCGAACAGCAGCCCCTCGCGACCCGGAGCCTCGCGCACCACGCGTGTAGGCTCGTCGGCCGCGATTCCATTCTTACCGTCGGTGAGACGCGTCCATGTCGCGCCGTAGTCGTTGGTGCGGTAGATGTAGGGCTGGAAGTCGCCCAGAAGGTAGCGGTAGACAGCGATGTACGCCGAACCCCTGCGGTGCGGCGACGGCTCGATATTCTGCACGCGCCCACCGGATGGGAGTCCCTTGGGTGTGACGTCCTTCCAGCTCTTCCCGCCATCACGCGTGACGTGCACCGGGCCGTCGTTCGCACCAGCCCAGATGACGCCCTTCTCGAGAGGTGATTCGCGAATCGCGTAGAGAGTGCTGTAGTACTCCTCACCGGTTACGTCGCGCGTGATCGGCGACCCGGAGACCACCTGCTTCGTGGGCTCGTTGGCGGTGAGGTCGGGGCTGATGCGCTCCCAGTTGACTCCACCGTTGGTGCTGCGATGCACGTACTGCGAACCGAAGTAGATGATGCGTGGGTCGTGCGGTGAGAGCTCCATGGGCGAGACGCGCTGGAAACGATATCTCAGCTCGTCAGGCTTGAATCCATAGAGGTACTGCGCACCCACCCAGTAGTTCTGCTCCTGGCCCGTGGAGAGCTGCATCCGGCTGAATTGCCCCTTGCACGCGCCGTACACGGTGTCCGGGTTCACCGGATGCGGGATGATCGGACCGGTCTCGCAGCCTGGCCCGACGCGCCAGAGCTGAGTGGGGTCGTCCGCTGGCCAACCCGGCGGGAGGCTGGGCACGATCAGCGTGGTGTTGTCCTGCTGAGCGCCGTACACGCGGTACGGATACTGATTGTCCACCGCCACCTGATAGATCTCGGCCGTGGGTTGGTTGTACTGCGTGGACCAGCTGTGGCCTCCATCGACGGAGACATTCGCGCCTCCATCGTTGGCCTGGATCATGATCTGCCCGTCGCGCGGGTTGATCCACATATCGTGGTTGTCGCCGTGCGGGGTAGGGAAGCGCTTGAAACTCTTCCCTCCGTTGGCCGACTTGAAGAAGCTCTCCGCGCCTGCATAGACGACGTCGGCGTTGGTGGGGTCGGCCGCGATGGTGGTGTAGTAGAATGGGCGCGTGATGAGCGATGGCTGGGAGTTGATGAGCGACCAGCTCGTGCCAGCGTCGTCGGAGCGATAGAGCCCGCTGCCTGGCTTGGCCTCGATCAGCGCGTACACGCGCTGCGGGTCAGCCGCCGTGACAGCCAGGTTGGCCTTGCCGAACAGGCCAGTCGGTAGACCGCCTCCCAACTTCGTCCAGTGATCTCCGCCGTCGGTGCTCTTGTAGAGCCCTCCCTCGTGCGCGCCGCTGATGATCGTCCATGGCCTTCGCACACCGCGCCACATGGCCGCGTACACCACGCTCGGGTTCCCTGGCTCGAACTCGAGATCCACCGCGCCGGTGCTGTCGGAGATGAAGAGCACTCGCTGCCAACTAGCTCCGCCGTCACGTGTGCGGAAGACGCCCCGCTCCGGGTTGGGTACGAACGGGTTGCCCACCGCCGCCACGTACACCAGGTCCGGATTGCGGGGGTCAATGCGAACCGCACCGATCTGCCCGACTTTCGGCAGCCCGGCGAACGTCCAACTCTTGCCGGCGTCGCTCGACTTGTACACCCCGCGCCCGATCGAGACGTTGCTTCTGAGGCTTTCGGAGCCGGTGCCGACGTAGACCACGCTCGCATTCGACGCGGCCACATCGATCGCGCCAATCGAGCCGACCGCGAAGGCGCTGTCGGAGATGGGCAGCCACGTAGCCCCGGCATCTGTCGTCTTCCACATGCCGCCGCTCGCCGCTCCCATGTAGAACGTCCGCGGTTCCGAGGCGACGCCTGTCACGGCTGTCACGCGTCCGCCGCGGCTGGGGCCGATCATCCTGTAGGACATCGCCTGGAACAACGATGAGTCATAATCGTTGCCAGCTGGCGCCGCACGCTGAGCCTGTGAGTTGACTGGCTGCGCTCCCGTTACGCACAGCAGAGCGAGTGCGGCGAGGAAGATTCGGAGGGGTATGGAGGGCGAACTGGCAGCTCTGTTCATGTGATGAGCTCTCGTGACGTGGCGGTTGGTGCCCGATTGGAGCGGGATCTCGAAGCAGAAGTACTGAACATACAACGCGAACCGGCGGCCTCGCGTTGCCGCCACGATCGATGTCTGGGCGTATCCCAGGTGGGTGAGGCAGGCGTGAAGCTGTCGGGGCTCACC
>DATCXG010000296.1:0-2549 GCA_036565945.1 Gemmatimonadaceae bacterium | reverse complement strand
CGTGCATGATCGGCCGTGGCCGATCATGCACGATGCAAGAGCTGACATCGCCTCTCCCCGACCCCACTAACCGCCACCAGGCCGCAGACGATGAGCGCGATGCCGAAGAGCTCCATCGTATCGGGCCGCTCGCGCAGAATGAGCCAGGCCATGAGCACCGCCACCACCGGCACCCCCAAGCTCGACAAGCCCGCGACGGTGGCCGGCAGACGCTGGATCACCATGAGCCAGAGCAGCCAGGCCAAGCTGGAAGCAAGCAGGACGCTGTAGGCGAGGCCCGCGATGAAGGCCGGTGTCCAGGCGATCTGCCGCGACGGAACGAGCAGAGCGATGACGCCGAGTCCCAGCGCGCCGAACAGCATCTGCCAGGCGGTGAAGGCGAGCGGCGACGGCGCGTGTCGCTGGAACATGCGCTTGCTCAACACCGTGCCCAGTCCCCAGGCAGCCCCGCCTCCGATAGCCAGCAGCGTGCTGTGCATGTTGCCCAGGCCACGCCAGGGTTCGATCACACAGACGAGGCCAGCAGCGGCGAGGACGAGCCCCAGCCACTGTCGCGATGATGGCCGCTCGGACAACAGCAGCCAGGCGAGCAGCACCACCCAGAACGGCATGGTGTACGCGAACAGCGAGACGCGTCCGGCACCACCGCCCACGAGCGCCCACTGCGAGAGCGCCTGGAAGGCGGTGGTCTGGCAGAGGCCGATGAGGATCGTCAACCCGAGCGGGGGGGCTTTCAGCGACTGCCCACGCAGCAGCAGCAACGCGAAGAGCACCACCGCTCCGCCGAGGTAGCGCATGGCGGCGAAGTCGAACGGGCCGGCGTAGCGCAGCACCTGCTTCATCACGATCCAGCTGTAAGCCCAGATCAGCACCATCGCGGCCAGCGCCCAGAGCGCGCCGCGAGGGGAAGAAGAGCCGTTCATCGGGGAGGGGAAGGGTCACGGGAGCCGCGGCGTCGCGGCGCAAGGCTGCAAGGTAGCTGGTTGTGGAACCCCTGTAGCCCTGTCGGTGGGGACGCTCTCCGCCGCCGACTCCCGGCCCGTCGCCGATCACTGCCTGGTGAACGTGATCGTCGATCCCGTGTCTATCTGGAGCAGGTCGTCGTACACGAAGCGACCAACCAGATGCAATGCATCCGGCATCATGGCACTGAAGGAGCTCTGCAGTTGGGTGTCATCAGCCGCCGTGACGGTGAGGCTGAAGTCGATGGCGGAATCGCTCGGAACGCCGGGGATGAAATCAAGGACGGATACGAGCGCTATTCCGCTATCGCCGGTCGCCGTGCGAACGAACCTGGCGACACCGTAATCGGAACAGCCATAGTCACATGCGGCCGTATCCAGCTTCATCGAGATCCGGACACCGCTCACCTCACCAGTCCAGTTCCCCGTAAGCTGCGTGTTGACGCTACGCCGCGGGTTGGTGTAGGGATCCGAGATCGAGATGTCGCCCATCGAGCACGCCGTGAGAATTGCCGAGAGCGCGAGAAAGCCGATGATCGTGCGCATGGAAGATGCTCCTGTGAAAAGAAGGCAGTCAGTTGCCGAGAGCTCTTGCAGCCCCACGTTAGCCCGCGCCGCGGAAGGGAAACATCCGCCAGCCTACGTATCCGACGTTCACCCACGACGTATCCGATAACCGATGACCGAGAAGCTTCCACCGAACTTCGATCCCGCTATCCAGGCCTATTACAACCGGGCGCCCGAGGAATCGCGCCTGGAGGTCGGCGCATTTCGTCTGGAAGAGCTTCGGAGTCGTGAGCTGATCCTCCGGCATGCTCCGGAGCCGCCAGCAGCGGTGCTCGATGTAGGGGGCGCGGCCGGGGCGTACTCGTTCTGGCTGGCGGAGCGTGGCTACGAAGTGCGATTGCTCGACGCCACGCCACGTCTCATCGATGTCGCGCGTGCACGGAACGAACAGGTCGTTCACAAGCTGGCATCGGTCGGCGTGGCGGACGCGCGTGCGCTCCCCGAGGCAGACGAGTCAGCGGCGATGGTGCTGCTGCTCGGACCGCTCTACCATCTGGTGCAGTCGCAGGATCGGCACGCGGCGCTAGTGGAAGCAGCTCGCGTGCTGCGCCCTGGTGGCGTGCTCGTGGCCGCGGGGATCTCGCGCTGGGCCTCGCTGCTCGATGGCCTCGCGCGCGAGCTGCTCCGCGATCCCGCGTTCGTGCGCATCGTCGAGCGCGATCTACTCGACGGGCATCATGAAAACCCGACGGACCGGCTCGACTACTTCACGACGGCGTATTTCCATCGGCCGGATGAGCTCCGGGGAGAAGTCGTGGACGCCGGCTTCGAGGTCGAGGGGCTCTACGGGGTCGAAGGGCCTGGCTGGATGCTCCCCGACTTCATCGATCGTTGGAACGACGCGGAACGACGCGACGTTCTCGTGCGCGTGGCCCGGGCGCTCGAGTCGGAGCCCTCGGTGATTGGCTGCAGCGCGCATCTCATAGTGGTGGGACGCAAGGCTGGGGCGGGGTCAGGTCTTGAATTTCGAGCGGGCTGAACGGTGACCATGTCACCGTTCAGCCCGCTCGCAATTCAAGA
>DATCXG010000285.1:0-5519 GCA_036565945.1 Gemmatimonadaceae bacterium | reverse complement strand
CCCTCGCCAGCGATGTGAAAATTGAGAGTGACGTGCGTGAGCCGGCGTGGAACGGCGTTGGCTCGCACACCCACCACCTCCACCTCGAAGGTGGAGGCGGGGGTGCGGCGCTTGGCGAGTATATCCACGACATCTACCGAGACGCAGCTTGCTAGCGCGCCGAGCAGCGCGTCGACGGGGGACGGACCCGTCACGGCGTCTCCGTCCACACGTGCGACATGCCCCTCGTGGCGGCCCACATCGAAGCGGCGATCCCCCTGCCACTGCACCAGTACACGGTTCGGTTGGGTGCCAGGCGATTCCGTCTTGCTGGCTGTCCGGGATAGTGGGGGTGTGGTCATTTCTCGATGGGTAGTCCCACGGAGTTCCCCCACTCGGTCCAACTACCGTCGTAGTTGCGGACCTTGTCGTAACCCAGCAGATATGTGAGCGCGAACCACGTGTGCGCGGAGCGCTCTCCAATGCGGCAGTAGGTGACCACGTCGTCGCCGCGCCGGATGCCGAGTTCTCCCTCGTAGATCGCCCGGAGCTCGTCGGCGTTCTTGAACGTTCCGTCGGAGTTGGCCGCGCGCGACCAGGGGACATTCTTCGCGCCCGGGATGTGGCCGCCGCGCAGGACGCCTTCCTGCGGGTAGTCGGGCATGTGGGTCTTCGCGCCCGAGAATTCATCGGGTGAGCGCACATCGATCAGCGGCAGCTTTGCCTTCGCGTGATCGAGCACCGGGTTGCGGAAGATGCGGATCTCCTTGTCGGAGCGCTCCGGCGCCGTGTACTTCGTGGCCGGGAACTTCGGCACTTCCGTCACGAGTGAGCGTCCCTCCTGTTCCCACTTCGTCCGGCCGCCGTCGAGGATCCTGGTGTTGTCGAATCCGAAGAGCCGGAAGACCCAGAACGCGTAGGTGGCCCACCAGTTGTTCTTGTCGCCATAGAAGACCACGGTGGTGGATTTGTCGATGCCTTTGTCCCGGAGCAGCTTCTGAAAAGCTTCGCGGCCCACGTAGTCGCGCACGACGGGGTCGTTCAGGTCGAGATGCCAGTCTACCTTCTGGGCGTTCGGGATGTGGCCGATGTCGTACAGCAGCACATCTTCATCGCTCTCGATGATGCGAATCGACGGGTCGTCCAGTCTCTGCGCTAGCCAATCGGTGGAAACCAGAATTTCGGGATGAATGTACCCTCGGCCTGTGATGGCCTGGTCTGCCTTGGTCGCGGTAGTCATGGAGTGCTCCTCAATCTTGAGTTGGAACTTTTATGGGCTCGAGCGAGCGGCAACGCGACTCCTCGCGTACCCCGCTGAACCCAGGAGAAAAACAAAGCCGGCCACTCTCTGAGCGGCCGGCTGAAGCAGAACGTCACGAACGTGAACCACAACCACGATCACATGAGACGCACCACCGTGCCGCGCCGCCACGCGACGCAACAGCATTTACACATGTACGGACCACACACGCACGAGCTCGTGCACGCGAGGAGCGCCTTCGCGGCCACACTACCGTCCATGGCGAGCATCGGCGAACAGTGAGTGATCTGGTCGATGGAGTCGCGGAGTGCTCCGCGCTGGCCGCGGCTAGTCACTATGGTCGACGAAATACGAGTCATGTGGTGCACGTTTCGAACATGGCCGTGGCTGCGGTTCATTGTCAAGGTCGTGCGTGCCGGGTGTGCTGGGCCGCCATGATGGCACATGATACGATGTCGAGCTTCAGGCGATCGTCGACGGTGGCCACTCGGTCGTGCTCCGGACGATCTTCGATGTCGTGATCAGCTGACCAGTGTGTCGCTGGGCGTGCTCGGCCGCGTGCGACAGGAGACCCAGCACGGTGGATGGGAGCTGTGCTCGTCCCACGCCGCGAGGCGCGAGGATCGCGTCGTGCGGGATGCGGCCGAGCTCGGCAAGAGCATTCTCGATTGTCGAGTGAGCGAGTGCGATCAGTGAATCGACATCCTCTGGCGGTTCGCCAGGGACTCCCTCGGCAGTGAGGGCCTTGCGCTGCGCATCGTTCAGCGACTCGCCGCGCGAGTAGGTGAACAGTCTATCGACGACTCCGGCGATGTGCCGTAGATGAAATCCTATGGATGCCGCACCGCCAGGCCGTAGCCAGAGCTGTTCGAGGGTGAGGCCGCGCGCTGCACGCTCCAGGTCGACAGACGCCTGCGCGAGCGCGTGGGCAGCGGGCATGAGGTAGGGATCGATTCCAGGCAGCGGGCCTCGAAGCCACGCCTCCGGTTCAGTGCTCATGAGATACCGTCCTTCTCCATTGTTGGTATATGAAGCCTACCCGCCGGCTGTGCCCGTAAGCAAGTCGGCGTACATTACGATCATGGGTCAATACAAGCACCACGTATTCGTATGCACTTCGGGCGGCACCTGCCCCGCACAGGGCTCGGTCGCCGTTCATGCCGCCCTGAAAAAAGGCGCCGCCAGAGCGGGACTGAAGGGAATAGTTCGCGTCAACCACGCTGGGTGCATGAATCAGTGCGGTTCGGGACCGATGGTGGTGGTGTACCCGGACGATGTGTGGTACGCGGGTGTGGACGTACCTGGCGCCGAGCGAATCGTCCAGGAGCACCTCGTGGAAGGTCGCGTGGTCGAGGAATACCTCTATCACGCCCCGCCGGGTGACAACAAGCGGGTGGATTGATCCTACCCTGCGCACCTAGCTTACCGTGATGCCCCACCTGGAGCCCGAGACGCCGCCGGTAGAGACACCGCTCCCGCCACTCCCCGCGCCCGGTGCGGAGCCGCTGGCGCTGACACGCGTGGTGGGAGCAGCGGTAGTCTACCGGCTCTACGACGTGGGATACGAGATCCATCTCGATCGCGCGCTCGAGCTTCTATCGTCGAGTGCTCCCGATCGAGCACGGCCCGTACTCGGCGAGGGGCAGGCCATCCAGATCATGAACCCGCCGGTGACGGTGATCCTGGGCACGGAGAGCCTCGTAGTCGGGGCGCAGCGGGTAGAGGCGGAGGCGTCGGCGCGGATATTCGACTTCGGCGTGGTGTCGCTCAGACTCCGCGTCCCGGCGCCGAGTGGGGTCACGTGGATGGAGTATGCCGACTTCGGTAATGCCGTGGATGTCGGCATCGACCTGACGCCGGTCTTCTCGCGCCATCTGAAGCTGCTCATGGAGCGCATCGCGCCGGCCGTGGGACGCCAGGAGATCGCGACGGTCACCGAGGACTACGTTGTCTTCCGCATCACTCATCTTACCGATGCGGCGGGGAGGGAACTCCCCACCGATATCCTGCGCGCCGAGGATGTGGCGCCGCTCCTACTCAACGAGCGGCGCCCGCTCTCTTCCGAAGCGCTGCGCGAGCTCCTGCCAAACAGATTCTCGTACTACTCCGACGATCTCGCCATTCTCACCTGGGACAACGCACTGGTGGTGGAGCCGGCGGCCGAGGACACCGACCTCCAGTACGTCCTAGAGTTCGCCAATGCGCAGTTGCTGGAGTTGCGCGTGTACGACGCGCTGCTGGACGCGCAGTTGCCGATGATGTACTCGCGCGTGGCCGCCGCGCGCCGCAGCGGGCTCGCCCGCATCGTCCGACGCTACGCGCCGCTCCTCGGGGATCTCCAGACCCTGGTGGCCGATTCCACGGAGCTCGTGGAGCGCGTTGAGAATGCGTTGAAGGTGACCGACGATGTCTACCTCGCGCGCGTCTACAGCTCGGCGCTCGATATCTTTCGCGGCCGCGTGTGGCGTGGAGGGATCGAGCGGAAGCTGGCGATCATTCGTGAGACGTACGCCATGCTCAACGACGAGGCACAGGCGTCGCGAGCCGAGGCATTGGAGATCGCGATAGTGCTGCTCATCGTGGCGGAGCTGGTGATGGCGATGTTCGTGCATTGAGAGACTGGCCTTGGGCGGAGATCCAGTCCGCCAGATCGTCGGCCACTCTCTCCCACCCAGGTTCACCCACGATGTAGTGACCGTGGCCGGCGTACTCCCGATGCTCGGCCCCGTACTTCTTCGCCAACGCGCGAGAAATGCGCGGCGGGAGAAAGCGGTCGTCGCCGGCGCCCGCCGAGAGCACGGGACAGTGCACGCGCTGCTCGTCCACAGCTATGGCGCCCAGCGACATCTCCCGGGCGGCACGGCCGCTCTCGGGGACCATGCGCTCGAGCAGTGCGTCGCGCTCCGAGGGAGGAACATGGTTCAGCACCAACGCCTCGGCGTCGGAGCGGTCGGGGAGGAGGGGACGCGAGAGTAGTATGGCGCTCGCGTGCTTGACCTGCCGGATGAGAAGCGCGGCGCTGGCGATGCTGATTCCCTTGGGTGGGGCGGAGCAGAGGAGTACGGCCGCCGAGACGGCACCGGCCTCGGCCAGCTTCTGCGCGATGAGACCGCCCATGGAGTGTCCAACGACCACCGGCTTCCCCATCGTCCGAGCCGTCGTCATGGCGTCTTCCACGTACTCGTGTGTGGACACCTTGCCGATGTCAGCCACCGGTCGGCTTCCGTTGTGGCCGCGCAGGTCGATCGCAACGCTCGAGTAGCCCATCATGGCGAGATGGCGCTGCCATTCCGCGAACTGCCAGGCGCCGCCGAACATTCCGTGCACGAAGAGGAGCGGTGCTCGCTCGCCGGCCGTGGCACTGCCGGTCTGGGCGGCCGTGATGGTCGTGGCCGTGATGCCACTCGGCAGCGTGATGGATTGGAGCATGGCTACATCATAACGTCAGGTCGAGGACCTGCGCATCATTGTGCCCGGTAGGCGCGGCACCGGAATTGAAGAGAAAGTGACGTCGGAACTACTCAACCGTGGTCCGGGAGAGTCGGCGATGGATGTGCCACAGTGGAGGGATGATCTTCAGCGCGAACCCGACTCTGCTCGGGATCGCGAGCGCGAGAGTGTCTCCGCATCGGTCGCCGCCACCCTCCGGGCGCGTGGCGTGGAGCTGACCGGCGACGAAGGGAGCGAGCAGCTGGCGGAGGTGCTCTCGGCCGTGGAGCGGTTCGAGGCAGCGGTGTCTGAGATAGGCGGCGACCGCATGGTGAACTATCCCGGGTCACCGCAGCCGCAGGACGAGGCGTTCGTCCTCCCGATTCGTCGCGCCGACGAATCGATTACCAGTTACGCCGACCGCGTTCTGCAAGCCGCCCGGCGACTGCGAAGGGCGTAACTACGGGGGGCAGGGTTCAGGGGGCAGGGTTCAGGAACTGCAGGGATCAGGAAGCAGGGATCAGAAAGGGCTCCCAGAGTCGAGATCCCGCCCCCGAGGCAGTTCCTGCTCCCTGATCCCTCTGTAGTTTGCAGTTCCTGAACCCTGAACCCTGCCCCCTGAACCCCGTACTTACGCCATGGCAGTCGGGCGGAAGCCAGAGCCCATCTCGGCGGCCAGCTTCTCGAGGCGCGCGACGCGCTCGGCGGTGGACGGGTGGGTGGAGAAGAGGTTCGTCATGCCGCGGCCGCGGAAGGCGGCGAGCGGGTTCACGAGCGCGAGCTGAGCAGCGGCCGGTGATACCTGCATCGGGATCCGGTGCGCTGCAGCGTCGAGCTTGCGCAGAGCGCC
>DATCXG010000278.1:0-9640 GCA_036565945.1 Gemmatimonadaceae bacterium | reverse complement strand
CGAGGGGCTCGCCATGATCGTTGGCCACGAGCACGCGCGTCTTCGAGCCACCGCCATCCACACCAACCACGACTATCGTCACGTCAACTCCTCCGCCAACTCGACTACCGGCTCCGGTGCCGGGTGTGTGTACGACGAGATAACGCCCGCCGTGATAGTGATCACCGTGCCGATCAGCACGTACCAGGGCCAGGCTACCTTCGCCAGCGGGCCGAGCGTAGTGGCGAGTGATGGGTAGGCGGCAGCCAGCGGCTTGGCGAACACCACGAAGGTCATCGCGGCTATGCCAACCGACATTCCGGTGATTGCATCGCGCTGGATGGCGCGTCGCCAGAGCAGTGCGAGCCCGAAGCCGCCGAGCAGACCACCGTAGGTGAAGGAGGCGATCGAGAGCGCCACGATCACGACTGGAGTCCCCTCCTGATTGTAGAGCAGTGCGCCGCCTATCAGCACTATAGCCCACAGGAGCGTGAACAGCTTGCCCGTGCGCAGCACCGATGGATCGTCGGCGTGTCGCCCGGTGAGGGGGAGATAGAGGTCATGTGTGGTGGCCGCACTCAGCGAGTTCAGAGAGCCCGATACTGTACTCATGGCGGCCGCCAGGATGGCGGCGACGACGAGTCCCGTGAGCCCGGGCGGCATCACATCCACGATGAAGGTAGGGAAGATGGCATCGGGGCTCGCGAAGCTCTGCGCCTGATAGTACGCGTAGAGCCCCACACCGATCATGAGGAAGAGGAGGAACTGGAAGATCACCGCCACACCGCTGCCGATGAGCGCGCGGCGTGCGCCACGGAGCGACGGTGCCGCAAGCAGTCTCTGCACGATCAGTTGATCCGCGCCGTGCGATGCCATGGACAGGAACGCGCCGCCTATCACTCCAGCCAGTAGCGTGTAGGGCTTGTCGAGACCAAGCGAGAGGTCGAAAACGCGGAGCTTGCCATCGGCCGCGGTGCTCGCGATTATCCCGCTCCAACCGTCGGGCACGCCGAGTCCGATCAGCCAGACGGCGGCGAGCCCACCCATGAGGTAGACGATCGTCTGGATCACGTCCGTCCACACCACGGCCCGCATGCCGCCGTGGTAGGTGTAGATGATCGTGAAGACGCCGAGCAACAGGATGGAAACCGGACCAACGTACCGCGCCGGTACCTGGGGCCCGAGAATCAGTGCTATGGGAATGGCCGTCGCGAAGACGCGGACTGAATCGCCGAATGCGCGCGTGACCATGAACGTGACCGACGCGAAGCGCCGTGTGCGGCCGCCGAAGCGCTTCTCCAGGAGCGAGTAAGCGGTGACGAGCTCGCCCTCGTAGTAGCGCGGCAGCAGCGTGTACGACACCACGATACGGCCCAGCAGGTATCCGAGGGCCACCTGGAGGAAGGTGAGGTTTCCGAGATACGCCACGCCGGGGATGCTGATGAACGTCAGCGCGCTCGTCTCGGTGGCCACCACGGAGAAGAGGATCGCCCACCAGGGGATCTCCTTGTCGGCCACGAAGTAGTCGCGCGCAGTTTTCTGATTTCTGCCGAGCCAGACCCCCAGCAGAGTCGTGGCCACGAGGTACGCTAACAGAACGACTACATCGAGCGCGGTGAAGTGTCTCATCAGCCCCTCCTAGTCGACGACGTATGCTTCCATGGCGAAGTATTCGGCGAGGCCGAGGCGATCGAGCTCCGCGGCGGTGTCCTTGTTACGAGCTTCCACGCGCTGCCAGAACTCGCGGTCGTCCTGTCCCGGGAAAGGCGCGGTGTCCTTCTGCGATTGATGCTTGAAGATCGCCTGGATCTTGAGCCGCAGCTCCTCCTGCGACAGCGGTACGAGCCAGGTAGCCTCGGTTACCGGCCACTCCTGCCACGCGCCGCGATAGAGCCACACCTCAGGCTTCGCGACCGGGTGCCTGGACTCGGTCGCGCAGTTCGACCCTGTCGCTGGCGACGGCTGGCTCCCGAGCTCGCTGAGCGCCTGATCGATCGCCTCCTTGCACATGCGGTGGGTACCGTGTGGGTCCGAGAGGTCGCCGGCCACGAAGATGAGCTCGGGCCGGATCTCTTCGATGACGCCGCGGATGATCGCGACATCCGCGGGGCCAACCGGATCCTTGCGAACCATACCGGTGCGGTAGAACGGCAGATTGAGGAAGCGAGCGGCGCTGCGGGGGAGTCCCAGAACCTCGATCCCGCTCACGGCTTCCGATTCGCGAATCAGGCGCTTGATGTCCTGCACCTCCGAGATGTCCACGTCGCCCGGATGCTTGTTCGCGAAGGCATCCGCGACCTTGCTCGACAGCGACTCGGTGAGCTCGGCCGAGGCATACCCCTCTCCCGCCATGCGCCGCAGGAAGTCCAGGTGCCGACGGACATCGTGATCGAAGATCGCGATGTTCCCGCTCGTCATGTAGGCGACAGTGATCTCGTTGTCATTCTCGATGAGCTTGCGCAGGATGCCGCCCATCGAGATCACGTCATCATCGGGGTGAGGCGAGAAGCAGACGATGCGCTTGTTGCGAGGCAGCTTGGAGCGGCCACGAATCTTGGCGCCCAGCGCGTTGAACACCACCCCGTTCAACGCACCTGGTGAGCCGTGACGCGCGACCAGCGATGAGAGCTTGTTCTCGGTGTAGTCGCGCGAAGTGAGCTTGAGAATTCCGCGTCCGCAACGGTGCGCTAGCCAGGTCACCGCGCGGACCGTCAGCTCGTCCGTCCACTGCACCTCGTTCACCAGCCAGGGCGTCGCGATCGCCGTGAGCTGCGCGGCAGCTGCGCGGTCCACGTAGAATGTCGTGTTGCCGTGCTTCTGGAGGAACGTCGCTGGCACATCGAGATCCACCTCGCCCTCCACCGCGCGCCGCACGATGTCGGATTTGTGCTCGCCGGTGGCCAGAATGAGGATCTCTCGCGCTTCGAGGATGGTACCGACGCCCATGCTGATCGCTTCGCGCGGCACGTTCTCCTCGCCGAAGAAGTCGGCTGCCGCATCCCGCCGCGTCACCATGTCGAGCGTCACGAGGCGGGTGCGGCTGTCGATGCCGGAGCCAGGCTCGTTGAAGCCGATGTGTCCAGTCTTCCCGATACCGAGGATCTGGATGTCGATGCCGCCCGCCGCGCGAATCATCTCCTCGTAACGCTCGGTCTCGCCAACCACGTCCTCGCGCGCCACGTCGCCGCGCGGGATATGGACGTTCGCCGGCTTGATGTCGATATGGGAGAAGAAATTCTCCCACATGTAGCGGCTGTAGGAGTGAATGCTCTCGGGCGGGATCGAGAAGTACTCATCGAGGTTGAAGGTGACGACGTGTTCGAAGCTCAGTCCATCTTCCCGGTGCATGCGGATGAGCTCGCGGTACGCGGCGATGGGAGTGGACCCCGAGGCGAGTCCGAGGACGGTGGTTCGGCCGGCCGAGGTACGCTCACGCACGAGTTCGGCGATACGAGCGGCGATCAGGCGTCCCATGTCGTCGTAGCTGTCAACGACTACGGTGCGGATATGCATTGATGGGATGGGGGTGGACGGGAAGGAAGAGCTAGATGGCGGGGCATGAGAAAGCCCGCGATTCACTCTGGGATCGCGGGCTTCCGCTACGGGCATGCTACATCACTGCATCCGCGGACATCGGCCGTCCAGTCGTTGTCGCACGGCGCAGTACTGAAACCCGTCCATCGATACGCGTCCCGATGGACAGGGAGCGCCCGGTTCTCTCCAGGGTCAGGCTGTGAAGGAACTTCCGCAGCCGCAACCGCCCGTTGCGTTGGGGTTGCTGAAGGTGAATCCCGAACCCTGCATGGACGACACATAATCGATCGTTACGCCATCGAGGTACTGAGCGGAGAACGGATCGACGAAGACGCTGAAACCATCGTTCTGGATGACCACGTCGTCGTCGGCCTTCTGCTCCTCGATCAGCAGGCCGTACTTGAATCCGCTGCACCCGCCGGGCTGCACGCTGACGCGCAGTCCACCCTGGGCCTCGGATACTCCTTCCTGCTCCATGAAGCGCTTTACCTCGATGGCCGCCGCCGGGGTGACAGTGACCGTGACTGCTGGTTGCTGTGTAGTGCTCATTCGAAACCTCGCTCGGGTTGGCGGGGAACGAGCCCCGACTACTGCTAACTATAGCAATCGGGGGGCTGTGTTTCAACAGTAAAAGGCCGAGCGGCAAGGCCTTTCGAATCCGACGCTGGTCGGGCTCCGGGAGTCACCTGGCGCACTCCGTGCTGCGCTATGGAGCAGGTGACGCAGGTGCTTTCTCGGAGATCTCGGGCGAGGGGCGCTCCTTACGGGTAGTGTATGGAGGGGTGATGTTGCATCTTCCTAGCGGACGGGTCCGGGCTCAGTTCTGGCATCCTGGTCGCCGATACCTTCACAGGAGATTTACCCATGAGAGGCTTGCTGGCGGTATTGCTCGTTATCGTGATGGCCGCGTGTGCTGGACGGAAGGTCGAGGTGGGGACGGGCGCTACACCGGCTAGCGGTGTGTCGCTGAACGTCAGCAACACGCTCTCGCAGGCGGTGAATGTGTATGTCACGAGCGGCGGAACCGACATCCTTGTGGGGCAGGTACCCGGGAACACGACTCGAGCCCTCCCGGTGAATGGCGTGGCCGCTGGATCGAGTGTGTCGCTCAAGGCTGTTGCGGTGGATGGTACTCGCACTTACACCCGCGACGACGTGGTTCTCTCCGGTTCCTATGCGTGGACTCTGCCGTAATCGCGGCTTGCTCCCCCCTTTGCAACCAGATATGTTTTCGGGCTGGAGCACTACTCCGGCCCGTAGTTTATCGGACTCGGGCCTGGTGCTCCGTGCATCAGGCAATGCCGCTGCATGAAACTTCTGCCTGGTTGGGTGAAGAGTGGGTACCTCCGCCTCGTAGACCCGGTGGCGGAGTGGCTGGTGCGGCACGATGTCCAGCCGAATACCATCACCACCATCGGTACGCTTTGTACGATCATCGGCGGGATCATTTACGGCACGGGGCACATCCGCACTGGCGGGTGGTTCCTGGGATTGACGGCGCTGTTCGACGTGCTCGACGGGATGGTGGCTCGCCGCACCAACCGGAGCTCGGCGTTCGGCGCCTTCTACGATTCCACGCTGGATCGCATAGCCGATGGGTTCGTGCTGGGCGGATTGGCCGTGTTTTTCCATTCGCGACCCGGCTGGGTAGGGACCGCGATGGTGGCCACGTGCATCCTGGCGCTGATCGGGGCGTTCGTGACTTCATATACCCGGGCGCGCGCCGAGGCGCTCGGAATCGATGCGAAGGTCGGGTTGCTGCAACGACCGGAGCGGGTAGTGCTTCTCTCGGCACCGCAGGCGTTCTTCGGGCTCGCCCTGGGCGGGCTCGTGTTGATCGGGATCGTAATTCTGCTGACAATCACAGCGTGGATCACTGCCGCGCAACGCATGGCCGCTGTTCGTCAGGCCGCGCGCCGCGAGCACGTGGACGCCACGCGCGCGGTGAGTGAGGCACCAGCCGAGTCCATGCAAACTCTCGGCTCTGCCACTCCGCGCCCTCTCGCCAAAGGAGAATAGCTTCGTGCAGGGTTCCACCGCGGCCGGGAACCGGCCTGCTCCGCGACCAGGTGCCCCAGTGGCACCGTCTGGTCGCCTCGGTGTGCTCACGCCTGGCCTTGGCGCTGTCGCCACCACATTCATGGCCGGCACCGAGAGTGTGCGCCGCGGGCTCTCTGAGCCTATCGGGTCGCTCACCCAACTGTCCACCATCCGCCTGGGCAAGCGCACTGATAATCGTGCCCCGCTCATCAAGGACTTCGTTCCCCTTGCCAAGCTGGACGACCTCGTCTTCGGCGGCTGGGACCCATTCCCCGATAACGCGCTCGTGGCGGCCCGCAAGGCTGGCGTGCTCGAGGCACGGCATATCGATCCGATTGCCGACTTCCTCGAGGGCATCGTGCCCATGCCCGCCGTCTTCGACAGGAAGTACGTCACCCGAATCGACGGCTCGAACGTCAAGAAGGGGAAGACCAAGCGCGACCTCGCCGAGCAGTTGAGGGGCGACATCCGCGACTTCAAGTCCAAGAACAAGCTCGACCGCCTGGTCATGGTGTGGTGCGGTTCCACCGAGATCTTCATCCGGCCCGGGCCCCAGCATGCTACCGTCGAGCAGTTCGAGAAGGCGATGGAGCGCAACGACGATGCGATCTCGCCAGCCATGCTCTACGCCTATGCCGCGATCATGGAGGGGATACCGTACGCCAACGGCGCGCCGAATCTCGCCGTCGACACCCCGGCACTGATCCAGCTCGCCAACGAGCGTGGAGTTCCTACCGCCGGCAAGGATTTCAAGACTGGTCAGACGTGGCTGAAGACCGTCATCGCACCAGGTCTGAAGGCGCGCATGCTCGGCATGCGTGGCTGGTTCTCCACGAATATTCTCGGGAACCGCGACGGCGAGGTGCTAGACGACCCACAGTCGTTCAAGACGAAGGAGGAGTCGAAGCTGAGCGTCCTGCACACCATCCTGCAGGCCGAGCAGTATCCGATGCTTTACAAGGACCTCTCGCACGTGGTACGGATCAACTACTACCCACCGCGCGGCGACAACAAAGAGGGCTGGGACAACATCGACATCGTGGGATGGATGGGCTACCCCATGCAGATCAAGGTCAACTTCCTCTGCCGGGATTCCATCCTTGCCGCGCCCCTCGTGCTCGACATCGCCCTGTTCATGGACTTTGCGCAGCGCGCCGGTCTCAAGGGCATCCAGGAGTGGCTCTCTTTCTTCTTCAAGAGTCCGATGGCGGCCCCGGGTTTGCAGCCCGAGCACGATCTCTTCATCCAGCAGACCAAGATGAAGAACACCCTGCGTCATCTGATGGGTGAGGACCAGATCACGCACCTGGGAATGGAGTACTACCAGTCGTGATTTCACGCCCCCGTGCGGTGCTGCTCGCGATCCTCGCGGCCGTCGTGGCCGCGTCGACCGCGTGCGGCGGGGGACGCGACCGGTCTGTTGGAATGCCGGCCTATACGCAGCACTTCTCCATGCGGATCTCGAGCAGCCCCGCGCCGCCGCACGCGCGGGAGAAGGCACGCTACAAACTGGTCGTGCGCGACAAGGATTCCGGGCGACCCATCGGGGGCGGGGAAGGGATTCTCTACGCCAACACGATCGATGGCGCCAGCACATGGGATTCGTTTGCGGCGGGTGAGGAGCTCGGTACGTATTACGCTAACCTGAACTTCGTCGTGGCTGGCAACTGGGCCATGGGGCTACGTTTCCGGCGCGATTCTACGCAGCAGCTCGAGCAGGTGGACTGGATGCAGGAAGTCCTCGCCGAGCGACCTGACACTCCGTAATCATTCGAGATGCGACACTTTCATCGCACGCACCTGCGCCCGGCAGAGGCTCTGGCAGTCGCGGACGAGTTCTTCCCGACGCGAGGGCTCACGACGGCGGCGTCGACGCGCGATTCGCGTACGTTCTCCGGCGAGCTCGGCGTCACCACCATACGCGCCTGGCCCGAGGGCGGTCATTACACGTTCATCGAGGCAGTGACCGACAAGCCCGGCGAGAGCCGGATCGACCGGAACGTGAAGCGGTATTTTGTGAAGGTCCACCGCGCCGCGGAGCCGCGTCACCAGCTCAAGGCAGCCTACTGATGGCAACCAGGACTTCAACGCGCTCGCGCTCAGCCGCGAGCGATCGGTCGCGCGAGCCAGACCCTCCGCCATCTTCGCTGCTCACTCGCGAACAGAAGCTGGAGCTGTATTACTACATGCGGCTCACGCGCACCCTCGAGGAGAGGCTTGTCGCCCTCTACAGGCAGACGAAGGTCGTGGGCGGGCTCTTCCGCTCATTGGGCCAGGAGGCCGACTCCGTCGGGAGCGCGTACGCACTGGATCGCGGCAAGGGCGATTTCCTCTCGCCTCTCATTCGCAATCTCGGTTCGATGCTCGTCCAGGGCGCCGAGCCACTCGAGATTCTGCGGCAGTACATGGCGAAAGGTGACTCGCCCACCCGCGGACGCGAGCTGAACGTCCATTTCGGCGACCTCCAACGCGGCTTCGTTGGGCAGATCTCGCACCTCGGCGACATGGTCCCGGTGATGACCGGGATAACGCTCAGCTTCAAACTGCGTGGCGAGCACCGGGTTGGGATGGTCTTCGTTGGCGATGGAGCAACGTCCACGGGCGCCTTCCACGAGGGCATCAACCTCGCCGCCGTTCAACGCTGCCCGATGGTCGTGATAGTGGAGAACAATGGCTACGCGTACTCCACTCCCACTTCCAAGCAGAGCGCGGTGAAGGAGCTCAAGGACAAGGCGCTGGCCTACGGCATTCCCGGTGTGCGCGTTGACGGCAACGATGTGCTGGCAGTGTACGACGCGGCCCGGCGCGCGGTAGATCGCGCTCGCCGGGGTGAGGGTGTGACGCTCATCGAGCTCGTGACGTACCGCAGAAAGGGGCACGCCGAGCACGACAACCAGTCGTACGTACCGGCGGGTGAGATCGAGATGTGGGAGAAGAACAACGATCCGGTCGACCGATATGTGACCGTGCTCCTGGAGCGGGAGGGGGTGGAGCGTCGGGAGCTCGAGGCACTGGATCGCCGAGCCCACGATGAGATCGACGCCGCCACCGACCTCGCGGACGCCTCGCCGATGCCGGAACCGTCGGACGTGTTGAACGGTGTGTACGCGGTGCCGCCCACCGTGGAGCCGCTCTGGTACAGGCGTGGCATCGAGGATGCCGTGGACGAGCACGAGCGCCCGGCTGGGTGGGGGACCTACAATGGCTGAGATCACTTATCTCGAAGCCATCAGGCAGGCGCTCTTCGAAGAGATGGAGCGCGACAGGAACGTCTTCGTCCTCGGTGAAGACATCGGGGCCTACGGCGGTGCCTTCAAGGTGACTGAGGGGCTGCTGGCGAAGTTCGGCGAGTCGCGCGTCATAGACACGCCCATCTCCGAGGCGGCCATCGTCGGCGCTGCGGCTGGCGCGGCACACATGGGGATGCGTCCGGTGTGCGAGATGCAGTTCATAGACTTCATCTCCTGCGCGTACGACATGTTGACGAACTACGTGGCCACCTCACGTTATCGTGCGTTTCTTCCGTGCCCCATCGTGGTTCGTGGTCCGAGCGGAGGGTATGTGCGTGGAGGCCCATTCCACTCCCAGAACCCCGAGGCTGCGTTCCTGCACACTCCGGGACTCAAGATCGTCTACCCGTCCACCGCCCGCGACGCGAAGGGTCTTCTGAAGGCGGCCATCCGTGACGACGATCCTGTGCTGTTCTTCGAGCACAAGTATCTCTACCGGCGGATCAAGGAAGAGATGCCGCTGGACGACGATTACGTCGTGCCGATCGGCAAGGCGCGACTGGCGCGCGAGGGGAGGGACCTCTCGATCATCACCTACGCAGCCACCGTATGGAAGGCGCTCGAGGCTGCGGAGCAGCTCGAGAAGGAAGACGGGCTCTCGGTGGAGGTGCTGGACCTCAGATCGCTGCTGCCGATGGACGACGAGGCGATCATTGCCACGGTGAAGAAGACGAACCGGGTGATGATCGTGCATGAGGACACCCGTACGGGCGGCGTGGCCGGCGAGGTGACGGCGCGCATCAACGAGCGCGCATTCGAGTGGCTCGATGCGCCGATCCTTCGCGTGACCGCCGCGG
>DATCXG010000270.1:0-2695 GCA_036565945.1 Gemmatimonadaceae bacterium | reverse complement strand
GGCCTGGATCGCCGTGATCGCCGCCGTAAGAGTCGTCTTGCCGTGGTCCACGTGGCCAATCGTGCCCACGTTCACATGCGGCTTCGTCCGCTCAAACTTTGCCTTCGCCATAAGACAAATTTTCCCTGTTAGGAGTGTCGCAATCGAGAGGCGTCGAGCCGGAGGTACGAACCGGGATGGGGGATTGATTCACCCTCACCCACGGTTCACTACCCAACGCCCTCAGAGCTCGCGATCGGGATTGAACCGATGACCTCACCCTTACCAAGGGTGTGCTCTACCAACTGAGCTACGCGAGCGTCGATATGAAAATTTCCAGCTTCCTCCACAGCGAAAGCCGCCGCGAACCGCGCGGCGGCCACGAAGCTCCCATCCCCCCCCACAACCTTACATGCACGTCTGTCGACGTCCCAGCTTTCCTTCACCACAACATTCGCCGGAGAGCGGGAGACGGGGCTCGAACCCGCGACATCAAGCTTGGAAGGCTTGCGCTCTACCAACTGAGCTACTCCCGCAGTTCCCGCCCATGACTTCTGCCATCCCTCAGCGCCCTTCCCCCGATCACATATCCGGAGTGGTGGGGGAAGGATTCGAACCTTCGAAGGCGTAAGCCGGCAGATTTACAGTCTGCTCCCGTTGGCCGCTTGGGTACCCCACCGTTACCCGCTCTGAGCCGCGCCTGCCGAGGACGCCCACTGGACGTACCTCTCGCCCCAGAGCTGACGGCGAGAATCGAACTCGCAACCGCCTGATTACAAATCAGGTGCTCTGCCAATTGAGCTACGTCAGCACACGGCTATTTTTGCGCGAGAACTGCAGCTTAATGGGGCGAGGTGAGCCAGTCAAGTGCGTCACAGGCACGTATTTGTAGCTACTGCACCTTCTTCCACCGCGTCCCCTGGGGCGAATCCTCGATGGCGATCCCGCGCTCCTCGAGCTCCTTACGGATCGCGTCGGCCGCACCGAAATCCCGGCGACGACGGGCATCGGCGCGAGCGGCGACTCGCTCGTCGACCCAGGCTCCCAGCTCAGGCGCCAGATCTCCCTGATCCGGTACGATGTCGAGGACACGATTCACCAGGTCGAACGCCGCGCGCGCCCTCTCCGTCGCCGCCTGATCGCTTCCCTCGGCATCCAGCTCGGCGTTCGCTCTCCGGATGAACTCGAATAACGCACCCATCGCCTCGGGAGCGTTCAGGTCATCGAACAGCGCGGCGGTAGCATCGCGCTCCAGCACCTGGGCCGCCTCCGCCAGTCCAGCCGTGCCTCCCTTCGCGCTGGCCAGCCGTTCCGCGAACGCTCCCACCCGACGCACGGCTGCCTGGGATCCCTCCAGCGCCTCCTCGGTCAGGTTGAGCTGCTTCCGGTAGTGCACCGAGAACGTGAAGTGCCGCACCGCTGCCGCGGAGATCCCCGCATCGCGCAGCGCCTGCACGTTGGCCACGTTGCCCAGGCGCTTGGCCATCTTGACTCCCTCCGTGAGGAGGAACTCTCCATGGCACCAGAAGCGTGAGAAGAGTACGCCACTCGCCCCTTCGGACTGCGCGATCTCGTCTTCGTGGTGCGGGAAGATGAGGTCGGCTCCGCCGGCGTGGATGTCGAGGGTTTCGCCCAGAAAGCGCTTGGCCATGGCCGAGCACTCGAGGTGCCAACCGGGGCGACCGCGCCCCCACGGCGAATCCCAGGCCGCGCCGACCCGCTCGTCCTCGGCCTTTGCGGCCTTCCAGAGAGCGAAGTCGCGCACGTCTTCCTTGTTGTAGTCATCGGCGGCCACCCGGGCACCGGCGCGGATGGAGCGGGTGTCGAGCCGGGAGAGCTTGCCGTACGCTGGGAACCGGGCGATGGCGAAGTACACTGAGCCGTCCTCGGCCTGGTAGGCGAGCCCGCGCTCCATGAGCGAGCGCACGAGCTCGATCATCTCCGCGATGTGCTCCGTGGCCTTCGGGTACGTCTCGGCACGCTCGATGCGCAGAAATTCCCGGTCGCGCTGGAAGATCTCCGCAACTGGTTGGGTTACCTCGCCGATGGTCAATCCGCGCTCGGTGGCGCGGGCAATGATCTTGTCATCGACGTCGGTGATATTCATCACCTGGTGCACATTCCATCCGCGTAGCTGGACGACTCGCCGCAACAGGTCCTCGAAGAGGAAGGTGCGGAAGTTTCCGAGGTGCGCGGGGTTATACACGGTAGGACCGCAGGTATACATGCGCACCGTGTGGCCATCGGCTGGTGCGAACGTTTCCTTGCGGCGGGTGAGCGTGTTGTACAATACGAAGTCGGGCATTCGCTCCTGTCCAGGCGCGGAACGGGTGGTGAGAGCGGGAAGCTAGGCGGGCAATGGTGCAGGGTCAACGTTCGGGATCACGGCTTTCTCCGAGGTTTTCATGTCCAGAGCGTTCGTCAACGAGGATGCGGGGGGCGGCAGGGCGCATCGCAACTTCGATCTCCCCCCGCGCGGCGATCCGCAATACGACGAGGCCGCCGCGGTGGCACTGCTGGAGGCATCTCTGGAGGGTGACACCGAGGGCGCCGAGATCGCCACGGGCTACTACTGGGGCGAGCGAAAGCTGCGCCCGCACGTCGAGCGGATACTGGAACGCGCGACGGCGGAGGGCAACGCCGATCTGGCACGCGCCGCCGAACGGTTTCTCTGAGTGTCGGCTGGCGGAGCGGCCGGCAGATCGCCGCACAGCCG
>DATCXG010000242.1:0-2387 GCA_036565945.1 Gemmatimonadaceae bacterium | reverse complement strand
CTGATCCCTGATCCCTGCTTCCTGATCCCTCTGTAGTTCCCCTGTCCCCTGAACCCTGCCCCCTGAACCCCGCCTTACAGCGTCCGCGCTACCTCTTCCATGCGGTAGCACTCGATGATGTCGCCGATCTTGAGGTCGTTGAAGTTCTCGATGCCTATTCCGCACTCGAATCCCTCACGTACCTCGCGGACGTCGTCCTTGAAGCGCCGCAGCGACCCGATGCTGCCGTGGTAGACTTCCACGGCATCCCGGACCACACGTACCTTGGCCTGGCGATTGATGACGCCACTGCGCACGTAGCAGCCGGCCACCACGCCGATCTTGGGCACGCGGAAGAGCTCTCGCACCTCGGCCTCGCCGAGGGTGACCTCTCGGTGCTCCGGTCGCAGGAGTCCCACGAGAGCAGCACGCACATCGTCCACCGCCTCGTAGATCACACGGTAGAGGCGCACATCCACGCCCTCCCGCTCCGCTGCAGAGCGAGCGTTGTTGTCAGGCCGAACGTGGAAGCCGATGATGATGGCGCCAGAAGCTCGAGCGAGCAGGATATCGCTCTCGGTTATCGCTCCCACGCCGCGGTGTACCACTTCCACCTTCACCTCGGCATTGGAGAGCTGCCCGAGTGCGTCGGCCAGCGCTTCAGCCGGTCCACCCTGGTCGGCCTTGATCAGGAGTGGCAGCGTACGCACCTCGCCAGCCGCCGCCCGCGCCATGAAATCTTCGAGCGATACCGCGGCGCGCGAAGTACGACGGCTCTTGGCCTCGCGGTCGAGCCGCTGCCGGCGCTGAGCAATGTCACGCGCTTCGGTTGCTTCCTGCACAACCAGGAACTGATCGCCCGCCATCGGCACTCCCTCGATTCCCAGAACCTGCACGGGGATCCCCGGGCGTGCGTCGTGCACCGGCTTACCGCGCTCGTCGAGGAGAGCACGTACACGTCCGGAGTACATACCGCAGATGAAGTCGTCGCCCACGCGAAGCGTGCCGTTCTGTATCAGCACCGTGGCCACGGGGCCCTTCCCCGGATCGAGCTGGGCCTCTACCACAGTACCTATGCCCGGCCTGTTCGGGTTGGCCTTGAGATCGAGGATCTCGGCCTGCAGCAGGATCTGATCGAGCAGATCGTGGACGTTGGTCCCCTTCTTGGCAGATATGGGAGTGGACAGCGTGTTGCCGCCGAACTCCTCGAGCACCACCCCGTGCTGCAACAGCTCCTGCTTCACCTTCGACACGTCGGCGGATGGGAGGTCGATCTTGTTGATCGCCACTACCAGCGGCACGCCTGCGTTCTTCGCGTGGGAGATGGCCTCGATAGTCTGCGGCATCACCTGATCGTCGGCCGCCACTACCAGCACCACGATATCCGTGACCTGTGCGCCGCGGGCGCGCATGGCGGTGAACGCCTCGTGGCCGGGCGTGTCGAGGAAGGTGATCTCCCTGTTATCGGGGAGTGTGACGTGGTATGCCCCGATATGCTGCGTTATGCCGCCAGACTCTCCGGCCACCACTGTGGCCTTGCGGATATAGTCGAGTAGCGACGTTTTCCCGTGGTCGACGTGACCCATGATCGTCACCACGGGAGAGCGCCAGACGAGATCCTCCGGCCGGTCAGCCTCCTGCTCGTCCGCGACTGCTGCGTACTCCTTCTCACGCACGGCCTGGAAGCCGAACTCCCCAGCTATGAGCTCGATCTGATCGAAGTCCAACCGCTGGTTGATCGTGACCATCAGACCGAGGTTCTTGAAGGCGAACGCAACGATCTGAGTGGGCGGGATCTTGAGAATCGACGCCAGCTCACTGACGGTGATGAACTCGTTGACGTGGACAGTGGTGCGCTCGCGCTCGGCCTCGGCCACTCGCTGCGCCTCCATCTCCTCACGATACGTCGGCTCGTCGGAGCGGCGCGGACCGCGGCGCGACGGGGCGCCGCGCATGGCGGTCATGGTCCGCGAGATATTGGCCGTCACGGCCTCGTGATCGACTGCGCCGCGCTTGCCCTTCTTGCGCTTTCCACCGCGTTTCTCGTCGCGGCGGCCTGGTCCGGACGTGCCAGACCCGGGCGCAGCCGAAGCCACAGGCCTCGGAGGCATCGGCCCGGAAGACGATACCGATCTCGGACGCGGAGGTCCGGGCACCACGG
The DNA here is from genome assembly GCA_036565945.1 of Gemmatimonadaceae bacterium. Lineage (GTDB taxonomy): Bacteria > Gemmatimonadota > Gemmatimonadetes > Gemmatimonadales > Gemmatimonadaceae > JADGGM01. The sequence goes on along the minus strand of DATCXG010000242.1, from coordinate 247 downwards.
GGCGCGGACGCTGCCAGTCGGGTGAAGACGCGGGACGTGCCGGTGTCGGTGTCGCCGGTGGTGGGGCTGTGTGTGAGGCTGCCACCCGCGGCGGCTCCTGACGGGGTTCTGGACGCGGCTCGGGGCGAGATTCCGGGCGTGGCTCCGGGCGCTGTTCGCGACGCGGCTCTGTCTGCTGTTCGCGACGCGGCTCGGGGCGCTGTTCGCGGCGCGGCTCGCGAGGCGGTTCTACCGGACGCGGACGCTC
>DATCXG010000240.1:0-6281 GCA_036565945.1 Gemmatimonadaceae bacterium | reverse complement strand
GTGCCGGTGAAAGTGTCCACGCGCATGTCAGTCGGCTGCGCTCGAGACCCTGGCGGCGAGAGGTAGCACCGGGGGACGCAGCTCGAGGCACTGCGCTGCCGAAGTGAACCGGAATTCCTCGAGGAGCCGGTCGATGAGCGGGGCGGTGCGTGCGAGGCCGCCGTAGTGGCGGATCCTGGTGTGCCAGGACACAGGCATCCGTGGCTGGCCAGGATCGAGCTCCCAGGGGTGAATGTAGAACGTGGCCGGTATCCCGCTTTCCCCGTACTCGCGGAAAGCGCGGCGAATGATGGGATAGGGGAAGTGCCGCAGATAGGCACCGCCAGCCGCTGGCACACGCACCCCACCATACCAACGAGTGGTGGCAAGAGGAAGTTCGCAGATTGACCCGACGCTTCGGTGGATCAGGTGCGGCACAGTAGGGGCGCTGGGATACCCATATCCCGGACGTCGGATCGGAAAGAGGCTAGAATCGTACTCGTAGCCCTCTTCGATGAGCACGTCGAAAGCCCACTCGCCACCCGGCTTGATAGAGAAATTGGGTGCACGGAAGCCACGCACCAGCGCGCCACTAGCGTTCTCGATGACGGCCTTGGAAGTGCGCACATCCTCGCGAAACTCCTTGGCAGTGAGCGTATCTACACGTCTGTGCCAGTAGCCGTGCGAGGCAACCTCGTGACCCGCGTCGTGTACCCTGCGCACCAGGAGCGGGTAGCGCTCAGCAATCCAGCCGAGCACGAAAAAAGTCCCCTTCGCACCATGCTTCGCCAGGAGGTCTAGTAGCTCATCCATGGGCCGCTCGATGCGGCTGGGATAGCTCGGCCAATCCTCACGAGATATCAGTCCCTCGAAGGCTCCGACCTGGAAGTACTCCTCCACGTCAACTGTAAAGATGTGCTCCACCGGAGTATGCGTGGAGGGCACCGTGAGCTGCGTCACTCTGGTCTCGGACGGAATTGGTTTTTCATGGTTGTGCATGCGTTTATGCAGTTATGATGCCAGTCGCGGGCATCGACATCCCTCGAAACGCATAGCACTCAGCGCCGGAACTGTAAAATATGACGACCGGCTACAGCACGCGGTGACACACCTCACCCAGAGCTATCCCTTATCTGTTGTGTCGAAGCAACAGCACGATCCCTACTTGGCAATATCCTCCGCAGGCTCGAGTGGGCGGGGGCGAGAACACTGGCCCCTGCTACCTGCGCCTGCCCCTCCACTGTCAGGATGTGCCAACGATCGAGCTATAGAGGTATGATGCCACAGGGGCATGTGTCTCAAGATACCACGTCAAACACGCTCCTGTTCGTTTCGTACGCAGTGGAGCGTTCCCGGAGAGGCCGCTCCGAGCGTGCGTGGGCGAGCCCGCCACACCTACCACACCCTGCCGCTTGATCGCTGCATTCACGTCCAACACCTTTCGAACCGTGAACGTCTTCCTGGCCATCTTCGACGCCGCACTCGCGGTCCTCCGACCCGTTCTGTTCGTGGTCGCCTGCACGTTGTTCGTGGTGTTCGCCATCGATTGGCTGGCACGCACGCGTCGCATCAATCCCTTCAACCCGATAGCTCGGTTCTTCCGGCGTGCGGTCGATCCCATGATCACGCCAGTGGAACGGCGCATCGTGCGGGCGGGCGGGACCCCGAGCAGTGCTCCATGGTGGACGCTGGTAGCTGTAGTGGTGGGGGGGATTCTCGTCATCCTCGGACTGCAGTTCGTCCGCGACTTCGCGCTCTCCGTTGCCTACTCGGTTAGCCGCGGCCCACGCGGATTCTACGACCTGCTCGTGAGCTGGACGTTCGGCATCTTGAAGCTGGCGCTCATTGTGCGCATCGTGGCTTCGTGGCTTCAGATGAATGCCTACAGCCGTTGGATCCGGTGGTCGATACCGCTCACCGAATGGCTGCTGCGACCGCTGCGCTCGATCATCCCGCCCTTCGGGATGATTGACGTAACCCCCATCGTAGCGTACTTCATTCTCTACCTGCTCGAAGGGGTCATGCATTCGGTCGGGGTACGGTGAGCGAGCTCGAAGTACGTGAGCGCCCCGATGGGGTACGCTTCACTGTGCGCGTGCAGCCGCGCGCATCGAGTAGTGGCCTGGCTGGAGTGCAGGCAGGTTCGCTCAGAGTACGGCTGACGGCACCGCCGGTAGATGGGGCGGCCAACGAGGCGCTGGTGGAATTGCTTGCGAAGCTACTGGGAGTGCAGAAGCGCACGATAACCATCGTCGGTGGGGTGGCATCCCGGACGAAGTTGATCGAGGTCCACGGCGTGAGTGCCGGCCAGGTTCTTGCCCTGACAGCACAGCGCTGACTCCCACGAATGAGAATGGCGACGATTCTACTTATCGGAACCGACGACGCGTTGTTGGAGGGGTTGGCTCAGGTGCTCGCCGCCTCGGGCCACGTGCCGCACATCGTGGCCACCGTGGCGGACGGGATGGAGTTGGCTCTCGCGAGTGCGCCGCTGGCGGTGCTCGTGGAGACACGGCTCGCCATCTCCGAACCCGACGTCTTCCGGACACCCCTGGCTCGCGGGGGCGCCCTGTTGCTCTATCGCGGCGACGACAGCCCGCCAGGTGTGCTCCCACCGGCATTCCAGCGCCTGGTGCTCGCCGATCTCTCCCTCCCGCTCGAACGGCACCGGATGCTCGCGCTCATCCAGCGCATGGCCGAACGGGCGCGCGCCACCGGGCGGCGAGATGCCCCGCCGGAGCACCACGCTGGCTGACTGCCAGCAGCACAGATGATGTGCTGGTACTCCCCTTGCCTCGCCGGTCATGACCCGGTAACATGCACGGAGATATCTCGATTACCCGTGGCGATTTACGGCAAATTGCGGCCACGTAAAACATTCCGCTAAAGCGCCGGCCTGGTGCCTGTGCGCGCCGGGCCTTTTTGTATGGGACCACTCTATCGATGACAGACTCTCCCTCTCCTTCTCCCTCCGCACCCTACCTGTGCGCCATCGAGCGCGGCGTGCTCGTGTACGACGGCGCCATGGGGACCAACATCCAGCGGCGCAACCTCACCGCGGAAGACTTCGGTGGCACACGTTTCGAGGGGTGTAACGACTATCTGGTACTCACCCGCCCCGATGTCATCCGGGAGATCCACGAGTCGTTCCTGGCCGTTGGGTGCGATGTCGTGGAGACGTGCACCTTCCAGAGCACCCCGCGCCGCCTGCACGAGTGGGGGCTGGGCGAGCACGTGCGAGAGGTGAACGTTCAGGCGGCGCGGATCGCGCGCGCCGCCTGCGACAGGTACACGTCTCCCGACCGGCCACGCTTCGTGGCCGGCTCCATGGGACCAACGGGGATGCTTCCGGCCAGCGACGACCCGCTCCTCTCGGCCATAACCTGGGCCGAGCTGAGTGAGAATTACCGGGCGCAGGCGGAAGCACTCGTGGAGGGTGGCGTTGACGTTCTGCTCATCGAGACATCGCAGGACATCCTCGAAGTGAAAGCTGCAATCGCAGGGATAGAGCAGCTGTTCGCCGAGATCGGACGCAGGGTTCCACTCCAGGTGCAGGTCACCCTCGACACCAGTGGGCGCATGCTGCTGGGCACCGACATCGCCAGCGCGTTGACGACGCTGGAAGCGCTCGGCGTGGACGTGATCGGTCTCAACTGCTCCACCGGCCCTGAGCACATGCGGGAGCCGATTCGCTACCTCGGCGAGCACGCGTCGCGTCCGGTCTCGTGCATCCCGAACGCCGGCCTCCCCATAAACACCGGCGTGGGCGAGGCGATCTATCCGCTGGAACCCGAGCCCCTGGCGAGCGCCCTCGCCGAGTTCGTGCGCGACTTCGGAGTGCGAGTGGTGGGAGGCTGCTGTGGGACCACCCCCGAGCATCTCGCGGCAGTGGTGCGAGCGGTGCGGAAGGAACAGGAGGCCGCGCCCGGCGTCGTTGATGCCGGCACCCACGGTGACCTCGGCGGAGACGGCCCCGTTCGGGAAACCACACACAACGGAGGGGCACAGCCTTCTGCCCGCTATCCCCGCAGGATCCCGCACGTCAGTTCCGCGATGCGCGCCATCACGCTGCACCAGGATCCGCCGCCTCTCCTCATCGGAGAGCGGGTGAACGCTCAGGGTTCACGCAGGGTAAAACAATTCCTGCTCACAGACGACTACGAAGGAGTGCTCGGCGTGGCGCGCGAGCAGGTGGATTCGGGGGCGCATGTACTCGACGTGTGCGTGGCGCTCACGGAGCGACCCGATGAAGCGGAGCAGATGGCGCGGACGGTGAAGCTCCTCTCCATGAGCGTTGAGACACCGATCATGGTGGACTCCACCGAGCCGGACGTGGTGGCACGAGCGCTGGAGCACATCCCCGGGCGCGCGATAGTGAACTCCATCAACATGGAGAACGGGAGAGCGCGCATCGAAGCCGTGCTTCCTATAGTAAAGAAGCACGGGGCGGCGGTAGTCGCCCTGACGATCGACGAGTCGGGGATGGCAAAGACGCGCGAACGGAAGCTCGAGGTGGCACGGCGCATCCATGACATCGCGACCACCGAGTACGGTCTGCAGCCGGAAGATCTGATCTTCGATGACCTGACCTTCACGCTCGCCACCGGCGAGGCAGAATGGTTGAACAGCGCGGCGGAGACCATCGAGGGTATCCGGCTGATCAAGCGCGAGCTGCCAGGAGTTTTCACATCGCTGGGGGTGAGCAACGTGAGCTTCGGCCTCGGAACCGACGCCCGCGCGGTGCTCAACTCGGTGTTCCTGCACCACTGCGTGAGCGCCGGGCTCGACATGGCGATCGTGAACCCAGCGCACGTGCGCCCCTACGCGGAGATCTCCGCGGAGGAGCGTGCGCTGGCGGACGACATGGTATTCAACCGCCGGCCCGACTCGCTGCAGCGCTTCATCGAGCACTTCGACGGCTCGCGGGGCAACGGCTCGGCGACGACGAGCACCAAGCCAGCCGAGGACCCCACGGCCGGGATGACTCCGGACGAGAAGCTCCACTGGCAGATCGTACACAGAAAGAAAGACGGCGTGGAGGAGCTGCTCGATGAGGCCGGTGTGCGAGAGAACCCGGTGCGCGTGCTCAACGAGGTCCTGCTCCCGGCAATGAAGGACGTAGGTGACAAATTCGGTGCAGGAGAGTTGATCCTGCCATTCGTCCTGCAGAGCGCCGAGGTGATGAAGCGATCGGTACGCCACCTGGAGCAGTTCCTGGAGCGCGCCGAAGGTTACACCAAGGGGAAAGTGGTGCTGGCCACCGTGTACGGCGACGTGCACGACATCGGGAAGTCGCTCGTCAACACAATTCTTTCGAACAACGGCTACACCGTGTTCGACCTCGGCAAACAGGTGCCGGTGAACACGATCATCGACAAGGCGGTTGAGGTGGGGGCCGATGCAATCGGGCTCTCTGCGCTGCTCGTCTCCACATCGAAGCAGATGCCCATCTGCGTGCAGGAGCTGGACAGGCGAGGGCTCGACATTCCCGTACTCATCGGCGGCGCGGCGATCAACCGGCGGTTCGGCCGTCGCGCCATGTTCGTGGATGGAGAACGTCACTACCCACCAGGAGTCTTCTATTGTAAGGATGCATTCGAGGGTCTCGATGCTGTGGAGGCGTTGGTGGACACCGAGCATCGCGCGGAGTTCGTGGGCCGCAACCTCGAGGCGGCGCGGCAGGACGTGTTTCTGCGCGCGCAGGTAGGTAAGGACGTGGCAATGGGGAGTGACAGCGGAGCTCGCAGCGACGTGGCGTCGGACAATCCTGTCCCCATAGCTCCCTTCTACGGAGCCCGCGTCCTGCGCGACATCCCGCTCGACGAAGTCCTCGAACTGCTCGACCTGGACGAGCTCTTTCGCCTGCAGTGGGGCGGACGCGGCTCCGGAGCGGCGTTCGATGCCACAGTCCGTGACGAGTTCAGGCCAACCCTCGAACGACTGAGCGAGGAGGCGAGGCGCGAAGGCTGGTTGGTGCCGCGGGCTGTCTACGGTTATTTCCCCGTGCAGACCCAGCAGAACAGTCTCCTGGTCTACGACCCGGTTGCGTACGAGAGCGATCACGGCGCGCTGCGCGAGATGGCGCGCTTCGACTTCCCCCGCCAGGAAGGTCGTGAACGTCTCTGCCTCGCCGACTACTTCCGTTCGGTGGATTCTGGTATGGTGGATGTCGCGGCATTCCAGGTGGTCACGGTGGGCGACGCGGCCACGCACCGCTTCGACGATCTGCAGGGGAAGGGAGAGTACACAGAGGCTTTCTACATGCATGGTCTGGCAGTCGAAGCGGCCGAGGCGCTGGCGGA